>NZ_VTPS01000005.1 GCF_008274215.1 Calorimonas adulescens
ATCAAATATTTTTTGTGATACAAGAAGGAATTTCTTAAGGACAAGTAGAATTAATTTCATAAGACCTCACCTTCCTTGAGTTTTATACTCATCCGGATTATAGGATGGTGAGGTCTTATTTCTACATCAAGACTGATTTTTCCTGCTAAGTGACCTAATAAAATTTTACACTATCAATCATTCCAGGACCTCTATCTCATCTCCCGGTCTTATATATCCTCCCTTTAATACCCTGGCAAATACACCCTCAAGGGGCATGGCACATACACCCACCTGTTCAAAAATAGCACACTTCTTATGGCATTTTTTCCCTATCTGGCTAATCTCCATAATGGTTTCGCCTATCCTGAGCTTTGTCCCAACGGGATATCTGTATAGGTCTATACCCTCGGTCGTAAGATTTTCTGCAAATTTTCCGGTACAAAGCCCCTTAATCCCCAAGGCAGTAATCTTGTCTATGCTCTCCTGGCCTAACAGGCTCACCTGTCTATGCCATTCTCCTGCATGGGCATCTCCCATGAGTCCATGATTTTCCTTAAAATACCCCAATGGTATAGGTTCTTTTACCACACCCTTTTCCTGGCTGATATTTACAGCGGTAACCCTTGCCATATCTATTCCCCCCTATATTCTCCAGATTTCCCACCAGACTTGTACGTAAGCCTTATATCTCCTATCCTCATTCCCCGATCTACTGCTTTGCACATATCATAAATTGTCAAGCAGGCAACAGATACAGCAGTGAGGGCTTCCATCTCCACGCCTGTCCTTTCTACTGTCTTTACCCTAGCCCTCACATCTATACTGTTTTCCTGTACTGTAAAATCTATATCAATGCCTGTAGTCATAACAGGGTGACACATGGGTATTAAATCCGATGTCCTCTTGGCGGCCATTATGCCGGCTACCTGTGCTACAGCCAGCACATCTCCCTTTTCAATTTTCATTGACCGTATGAGGTCTATGGTATCTGGCTTCATTACTATAGTGCCTCTCGCTTCAGCAACCCTGGCCGTTATGTCCTTATCGCTCACATCTACCATCCTGGCCCGGCCTTCCTCATTGAAATGGGTAAATTCCATATTCACCCTCCTATCTCATACATATCCCCGTTCTTTAAATACTCACCTGCATCTGCCTCATGTTCCTTTGGCTTTATGTCTAAGGCCTTTTTGATTACGGGTACAATATCCTCACCCCTGCGCAGAGGCCCTTTCAAATCCACCTCCATATCCTTTAAGAGACATGGCTTTAACCGGCCATCGGAGGTAAGCCTCAACCTGTTGCATCTTGAGCAGAATTTGCAGCTCATTGGTCTTATAAGTCCAACCCTGCCTATGGCGTTTTCCAGCCTGTAGTAGCTTGCCACACCATCCTCACCCAGGGGTATCAATTTTCCGCCATCCAATACCCGATCACACGGGATGTAGTCCATATTCATTGCCTCGCCTATGGGCATCAGCTCTATAAACCTGACATCAACAGGATAAATGCTGGTAAGGTTAACCAGGTCATCTATCTCATCGTCATTAAACCCTTTTATCAGGACTGTATTTATTTTTACAGGGTAAAGCCCGGCATAAAAGGCCTTTCTTATCCCATCCAGCACCCTTTTTACATCACCGCCCCTGGTTATATAGCGGTATTTTTCTGGGTTTAAGGTGTCCAAGCTTACATTTATTCTCTTTAATCCAGCCATTTTAAGCTCATCTGCCATATCTCCCAGGAGTATGCCGTTGGTCGTCATGGCTATATCATCTATTCCATCTATCTTTGATATCTTTTCTATGAAGCCAATTATACCAAGCCTTACAAGGGGCTCCCCGCCGGTAAGACGAAACTTTTTGAATCCCAGCTTTGACGCTGCCCTGCATACCTCCAGTATCTCTTCAAAAGACAGTATCTCCGATTTTGGTATCCATTTCACTCCATCCTCAGGCATACAGTAGCGGCATCTCAAATTGCATCGGTCGGTAATCGAAATTCTGAGGTAATCAATCTCTCTCCCAAATTCATCCCTCAATCCCCTCACCCTGTTCTATGATATAATTCTGATATAGGGCCCTCATTGTCAATTGAACTGACTCCGTGAGCAGAATTGCTCTGTTTACAATACTAAGAATCATTTGAGCATAACATACAATATCAGATAGGTCCTTAAAGAAAGTCCATGATACTATTGAATTTTCAGCACCTGCAAAATAAAGCAAATATTAGAGTATGAGGACAAATGGTCAGGCAAACGGATGCTGTTGGCATGCTGTTATACCTACTTTTCAAGCTGGATTTATGTTATATGTAATATAGTTCCAATATTAGAAGTATCGTATCCGCCCAGTCTATCGACTTCTCTTTTAAACTCATCCGATCTCATTATGTCCAGGAGTTTTTTTACATTATCCATTTCCAGAAACTCTGTTGGTATGGCCAGATCATATTCCTCCTCACCTACAGGGATAAAATCCAGATTAAAGGCCTGAGCCGCCGACTTTACACCCAGCCCCGTATCCACAGCGCCGCTTGCCACCTGTGCTGCCACCTGCAGATGTGTGTACTCCTCGTGCTCGTATCCCTTTATACTTGCAGGGTTTATCCCCAGTTTCTGAAGGTTATAGTCAAGAAGAAGCCTTGTACCAGCTCCCCTCTGCCTGTTTACAAAGGTGACATCGTCTCTTACCAGGTCTGTAAAATTCCTAATATCCTTGGGATTACCCTTTGGTACAATAAACCCCTGCACTCTTTTAACAAACTTTATGAGCGAAATCCTTTTGTCCTTGAGGTATTTCTTTATATATGACACATTATACTCCCCTGTATCAAAATCTAAAAGATGCATCGGTGCCAAATGGCATTCTCCTCTTGTCAGGGCCATTATACCACCCATGCTCCCCACATTGGCTGATGATAAGCTGTAGAACGGAAACCTGGCATGGAGAAAATCAGACAGGACATCTATGAGCAGGTCATGACTTCCGATTACCACTAATGTCCCCTCTATCTCCCTTATGTCCTTTAGCAGCTCCACCCTCACCTGCTCTCCTGCCTCATATCCTTCGCTTTCCTTGGGTATTATCAGTATGCCATCTGCTCTGACCAGCGACATTATGACCCCAGCGCCCCTGTTTAAGGATGTGGCAATGAGCTTATCCCCTACCTTGCCAAGCTTTATCCTTACAAA
The DNA here is from genome assembly GCF_008274215.1 of Calorimonas adulescens. Lineage (NCBI taxonomy): Bacteria > Bacillati > Bacillota > Clostridia > Thermoanaerobacterales > Thermoanaerobacteraceae > Calorimonas > Calorimonas adulescens. The sequence continues at coordinate 3,179 of NZ_VTPS01000005.1, forward strand.
CTCCTTTTCTTTTAACGATGATACAAGCTTGTGGGAGACTATGGCATCTATCTGCGACCTGGCCGGTAAAATCTGCCTGTTCACCTTGTAAAGCAAGGGCTTTAAATAGTTATCCAGAGTAAAATAACATGACACCGGATAACCGGGCACACCTATAAATGGTTTGTTCTGAATAAGACCAAGAATAACAGGCTTGGCCGGCTTTGTGGCCACGCCATGGACAAGCATCCTGCCCATCTCCTCAATAATGGATGAGGTGTAGTCCTCTCTCCCTGCAGAGGAACCGGCTATGGTCATGACAATATCACATTCATCACATGCCCTCTCCAGTGCCTTTTTAAGAAGTTCCCTGTCATCGGGTACAATCTCATACACTGCAGGCTCTCCGCCCCATTCCCTCACATAACCTGAAATTATGCTGGAATTAAACTCCACAATATCTCCGGGTTTTAACTCAGAGCCAGGTTTTACTATCTCTGTGCCTGTGGGTATGATGCCTACCCTCGGCACCCTGTATACCTCCACCTCCAGTACACCGCCTGCCAGCATAGCCCCTATATCCACCGGTGTAATCCTGTGGTTGGTGGGGATGATGAGCTCATTGGCTGCCATGTCCTCTCCTATAGGCCTTACATGTTGCCAAGGCACTGCCGGCTCTGTTATCTCAACCTCATCGTCGCTTATTCTAATAAGATTTTCCACCATGATAACTGCGTCAAAACCTTCGGGTAGAGGATCACCCGTGTCCACAACCATATAGTTGATACCCTTCTTTAACCTTTTGTGGTTGAGGCGCGTAGCTCCAAATGTCTCATAGGACCTTACAGCTATACCATCCATGGCCGCTGCATTGAAATGGGGTGAGGAGTTTATGGAGTAAACCGGCCTGGCCGTAATCCTGCCCTGTGCCTCCTTTGTCTTTATCCTTTCAACCTCCATCTTTACATTGCAGCTACCGAGGAAAATTTCCACTGCCTCTTCCATGTCCATATTTTGAAGGTAAACCTCATTCATTAAAAGTCCTCCCAAGTTAATCTCTCGATATATATTATAGCACATAACGATATGGCATAATGATTCTATTGCAAAAATGGCGCTACCATCCCGGCATCTCGGCGCTCATCCTGGTACAACAAGGTCAAGGGATATTCCCCTACCTCGATGATAGGCAATCCAACTGAGAAATATCTATAATTCTATTAATACCTGCATTTTGCATGAGACACCTCCATTCGGCGTCCATACCTGATGCCCCTGCTACATTTGTCACTCATTAAGAGTATCACATACCCGCTTCAAGGATGCCTTTGAACGTTATTATGTCACCTATAGCAAGCGACTACAACGTCATTCCAATAATTTAATATAGCCTAACCTTAACCACCTGCCCCCTGTTTAAACCCTCTCTGCCAGCTTCTATTCGTACAACCCCATGGGCTCTGGTAAGCGATGTGATTAGACCAGATTCTCCATAGACTGGATAGGCAAGGTACTCATTTCCATCCTCTTCAAGCCTGACCGGCAGATATTCCTCTCTCCCATGGTTGGATGAGTAATTCTCTGCCATGCGTGCTGTTACATATACATCGGAATCCAGTTCCCCATGGGATATAATAGGCCTTACAAAAAGCCCGTAGATAGTCAAAGCAGATACAGGGTGGCCAGGCAGGCCAAACACAGCTTTGCCGTCTATACAGGCCAGCAGAGTGGGTTTACCAGGCTTAACGGAGACACCGTGTACCAACATACGGGACCCATCAAATGATCCCATCACCCTTTCTGTCATGTCCCTCACCCCTACAGAGCTTCCGCCAGATATCAGGACTATGTCATTATCCAGCAGCATGTCTGAAAGAACTTTCCTCAATGATTTGAAGTCGTCCTTCACTATACCATACACCTCTGGTGTCCCTCCATCCTTCACTACAGATGCTGCCAGAGAATACAAGTTTATGTCTCTCACTTCCCCCGGACCTGGATTCTCTCCTGGGCTTACTAATTCGTCCCCCGTGGATAATATACCTACCCTCAACTTTTTAAATACAGGCACCTTTATTATCCCAAGAGCAGCTAACACTCCCACGTCCTGCGGCCTTATCCTGTGGCCTTTTGTAAAAAGCAGGTCACCTCTTTTCACATCGTCTCCTCTTGAAATGATATTCTCTCCCGGCGCTACCGGCCTGGCCACTGTCACCTCTTTGCCCAGCCTCTCCGTGTACTCTATCATAACCACCGAATCAGCACCCTCTGGCAACATACCGCCTGTAGGCACATATACGGTGTGGTATCTTTCCAGCTTAATATCGGTCGCCTCTCCCATCCTCACCTCGCCCTGGATGGTAAGGTATGACGGCAAGGCCTCACTGGACCCAAATGTATCTGCTGCAAAAACCGCATACCCATCCACCGTACTCCGGCTGAAAGGAGGCAGGTCTTCCGGAGAAATTATTTCCCGGGAAACTATCCTCCCCAGTGACTCCAGAAGGCCCACCTCCTCAGCCTCATCATACCTGAACTCATTGTTTATAATATCAATAACCTCAGATGTTCTCAAAACCTCCAGCATATTATTCCTCCGTTAAAATCCAATATATCTTGCATATATCTCCTTGGCTTCACCTTTGTTTTTAGCCCCTTTAATTATAGCCCTCCCGTCTCTAAACAGGGTTAACCTTTTTCCTTCTGTTTCAAAGCTCAAAAGATAAGGACTTATACTGACATCAATCCCAACCTCTTTTAATCTATCATAAATACTCTTAAGGTTGATAGAATCCATTACATAGGGAAATACCTCAAAGCTGTCTGATGAACACAGGGACACAGTATCCGGGTTGTTAAGATTTAAGAATTGAAAATCTTCCTGTATGCAGCAGGGACACTCATCATTCCTTTTTATGTTCACAATATTATAGGAGTTAAACCAGGCATCTATAAACAGCAGTCCTTTTATCATTGTCTCCTGATTCCCCGAGAGATATTTTATGGCCTCCAGAGCCTCTATGCTTCCTATAATATTGGGAAGCGGAGATAGTATCCCGCCGGTCTCACAGGTATCAAAGGTTCCCGGTGCCGGCATATCCCTGATATAGCATCTCAGACACGGAGTTTCTCCGGGTATTATATCCATTATACTGCCATATCCACCTATGGTGGCCCCATATATCCAGGGTATGCCAAACCTTACCGCAAGGTCATTCATCAAAAACCTTACCTGAAAATTGTCTGTACCATCCACCATCAGGTCTATCCCGTCAATAAGACGAAGGGCCGTTGCACCATTAAAGTCCGTGTCATAGGCATCTATCTCAACCTCACTGTTTATCTTCTTGAGTTTCTCCGAGGCAGCTATCGCCTTAGGCTTATATATATCCGACTCGTCATATAATATCTGCCTATGTATATTGTGCATCTCCACATAGTCCCTGTCCACCAGACGTATATAACCAACACCACTCCTTACAAGAATCTCTGCTATGGTAGAGCCCAGGCCTCCACACCCTACCACCAGCACCCTCGACTTTAAAAGTCTTTCCTGTCCATCTACCCCAAACGGTTTAAACGTCATCTGTCTTATATATCTGGAAACAGCGTCTTTAGAATTCCAGTCAAGGTTTATTTCGTTTGTATCGATATCAATCCCTCCCTTGTACCGATCTCCTTTATTATATAACAAATTATATAACAACACTATATCCCTGAAATGTACATTAGCTATCTCCTCAGCAACGGCATCCCTCTTGCAGCGTTCACATAATACCTCCACAGCAGAATCTGACCTGCTCTTCACATATTTAAAATACTCCTCTGCAGTAAAATAGCTGCCACATTTTGAGTATTTTAGCATCCTGGCACATGACGCACAGCCTATGCATGTGTCTGATCATTCCTTTTAACAGCTACCCCAATAGTTTTACCATTCTATATAATTACCTCAATTACCTTATGTCCTGCACGTACTTCTCCACCATGGGATTTCATTGCTTCCGCAATTAGCTTTACTATTCCATCAGTCGGACTTGGATAAACGACAGTAGTTACTCCCTCGCCTGCCAGCCAGCCTTTTATCATAGTAAACATCTTAGCTGCGGAAGAAGCTTCCTATCATAGCTCTGGATCTCTCATTTAACTAACCTATCTTCCCAATCTTCTCTAATTCGGGGATTAGATCTTCAAGACCTACATCTCTTAAATGCTCCCTTGTTGGGTAGCCGGTCTCTCTATTCCAACCCAGTGCCTCATACCAGTTTGCTACTGTAACTTCAAACTTTTCTGGGTCAACCTGATCATAAAGCACCCTGATAATTTCGTCCCATTCCATTTTGGCGGTCCTATCGTGATTACGAAGCAGTATCGCCCTTGTTAATGTATTAATCCTCTCCCCTGCCCTATAGTATTCCTCTTCGGAAGTTTCTACGCCGGTAACTGAGGAGAAAAGTGCAGCTTCCAATCCTGTAGATTTATGACCTTCCCCAATAATCTCATCTTCATTTTCCCAACGCCAACCCATATACTTGCGCAGTGGGAATTGGAAGCAAACAGGCAGGCAATCGATGAGTATTCCACGTATTGTAGAATCCTTTGCCCATTTTACCGGGAAGTCACTTCCATATTTGTCCGGATCCTTCGCCAAGTAAGCAAGGAAATCATCGTGGATCCAATCAGGCCACTTATTATGATGAGGATCACGTGTGTCAATCATCCAATTCAATGCGCCAGGCAGCCACATAGGAAATTTCAACTCAGACAATATGCCTCTTGAAGCATAACCCCAGCCCCCAATAGGAGCCACAGGACCTTTCCTTTTATGCTTTGTACCAAATGCAGGATCATAGCCTTCATGTTGAGGATACCAGTATTTTTCCGGTCCCAGCTTCTCAACCGTTCTTCTCAGACCCTCTGCCAATGTATCGCCAAAGCCTTTTCTGTAAGCTATCATGTAGAGAAGGTCTATCCACCACTGATTGTTTAGTATATCTGTCGGCATACCCATTAGTGATTCAGTATCAATTCCCATCTCTTTTGTGTACTGAAGCCATGGAACTATGCCATAAACAATCTCATGATGTCCTATACCTAATTGCTGTGCAAGCACATGGATTTCAAAACCTCGTTCAAAGTTTCTGTCAGTATCAGCATGGCTAAGAATCTGTTCATATCTGGTGTGTACACAGCCGGTCATTCCGGTTACAAGGCCTATACGGGAAACTGTAGGTACATTTCTAAATTCAAAGAATCCACAGCCACCGAGACAGCCTGTAGCACATGACTTGGCAAAAATTGGATAAGGCATATTTTGAATTTCGCCCATCCAGTCGTATGCATGTGTGTCAAACATTGGCTTATCGCCTGACCAATCTGTCCACCAAGGATTTTCCTCTTTCTTACCAAGATTACCATATATTAAAGGGCGTTTTCTCCTAATAGGGTAGAATTCCTTTACTTTTTCAATTGTTGCTTCAACATCTGCAACCCTGCACTGATGTTTTCCTCCAACAAGGGAGATAGCCTTCAGATTCTTGGAGCCTAATACTGCACCCACTCCGCCCTGTCCAGTGGCGTTATGTGCGCCACATCCCATTATGGCAAAACGAACAAGATTCTCGCCTGCAGGACCGATGCCATAGGACTCGGTGTCTTTACCATGACGTTCACGAAGTAATTGTTGTGCATCTATAAGGCCCAGGCCCCAAAGATCTTTCGCTGGTTTTAACTGAGGTACACCATCTTGGATTAATAAATAACACGGTTCTGGCGATTTCCCCTCCAATATGATTCCATCATAGCCATTCCACTTTAACTTTGCCGGGAAATGTCCACCTATTGAAGTATTTGTTAGCTGTTCTGGATAGCTGTGTGGTGATATACTAATAACATTACACCTTCCTGAACAAGGGGATAGAGTTCCAGAGGCAGGTCCGTTCACAATTATAACTTTGTTCTCCGGGTCGAAAGCCTTTATCCCAGGTCCAACTTCCTCCCACCATATTCTAAGCGCTACACCGTAACCGCCCACATACTTTGGGACATATTTCATCGTATCAACTGTTGAGAAGGTTCCTGTTGTGAGGTCAACTCTCAGTATTTTCCCCGCCCATCCATATTCGCTACTCATCTCTAATCATCTCCTTTATCATTAATATTTCTTTAATTCCAAACACATAGTTGGACACATTTCCACACAGACAGGTCCATTTGGTCTATCTTTGCAGAGGTCGCACTTTACAGCCTTTTTCTTTACACTGTTAAAGTTGATTCTCGGGGGATCAAGCGGACAAGCTTTAATGCATAATTTACACCCTATGCACTTTTCCTCATCTATGCACCTTGCACCTGTCCTTTCATCAATATATATTGCATGTGTAGGGCAGGCGGCCATACATGATGGGGATATGCATTGCTTACAAGAATAAGCAAAGTACTCACCGCGGAATGGATCCCTTGACTCCCATATTCTATTCAGTTCTAGTCCACAAGCTCCATCGTGTACCGCTGCGCAATACATCTCACAGATTCTGCAGTCCTGGCAAAGTGATTCACTTGGGTCTACCATGGATATATAACCTATTGCTTTTTTCCAGGGACCACCCTTTTTTTCATGATTTACACTTTCTGTATTTTTCATAGATAACCCTCCTTTTGAGATTATAGACTTTATAAATCACTTAAAAGCATATACCTAATTTCTGGGGATCTATCTATATAGCGAAACAAGACTAACACTTTGCCACGACACCCAGTCGTTCAGGTTTTGAATATACCGTAAGATGGCTACCTCGAGCATACCCAACAAGTGTTATATTAAGCTCTTGTGCCAGTAAAATTGCCCGTTCTGTAGGTGAAGTGAGCGAAACTATTATAGGAGTTTGCATTTTTGCAGCTTTACGTAACATCTCTGAAGATATTCTTCCACTGGTTATTAATATCTTGTCCTTGGTAGAAATCTTTCGCATCATACATTCACCAATGATTTTATCAATAGTATTATGCCTCCCTATGTCTTCTTCCAATGCAATAATGCTCTGGCTATCACAGATAGCAGAAGTATGAATACCACCACTCGTGCGATAATGCACAGCGCTTTGCTGCATTTGCTGCATCAAAAAAAGTAGTTTTTCAGGTGTTGTATATATTTTAGAATTTAATTTGGGGCCAATATCACTATCAATTAGGTTCATGCCACCACCACAACCGGAGGTAAGAACTCTTTTTACAGGCAAAACGAAATCCTCTTTCTTTAATTTTACATCTGCAATGGCATCATCCACGCAAACCCGACGGAAAAACACGTAAGTTATATCATCGATATCATTAATAATTCCTTCAGCGAGCATGTATCCTATCACCAGGAATTTCAATTTTAAAGGAGTGCAGAGGATGGTCACCAACTCCTGACTGTTTATATATATGGTGAGAGACATCTCCTTTGGTACGGAAAGATCAATTTCTTCCCATTTTCCATTAGCATATCTTTGACTCTTAATACCCGGGGCAACACCTTGTGGTATCTCTATTAAATTTTCTTCCAAATCTCCCAACTCCTTTGACTCCTTTAATACTTAGCACTCTTTAACATAAATACGATGACGCATTATCTATTGTAAAATTTAATATGGTTGTGGTATGATGCTCATAGGAAGGTGAGCATTATGCCTACGTTTCTGCAATATCCCACCAACTTTGCTTATTACAAACATATTAATTCTAAAGATTTGGCAGAAGTGTAAGAAGTCCTACAAGGGCTATTTCCCTTTGGTCTTCAGGCAGAAATTCCAGTGAATCCACAACTTCCTTGAAACCTTCCGGAGTAAATGAAACTTTTTTATTCAAATCCATAGTTTTGAAACCTTCTGGAGTAAATGAAACTTTTTTATTCAAATCCATAGTTTTGCCTCCTATCCACTGTAATTTCTAACAAATTCATTGACAGCCAGCATATTTTCACGAGTGGCATCATTTTTATAGGACATCATTTTGTTCTGGCTGAATACAAAACCTTCACCCATTTCATCAATAAGCATTTTAGCATAATCTACGCATTTTTGTGGTGTTGATTTTCCCAATAGGTCAACAGGCATTCCTCCTGCAAGACAAATATTTGGGACTTTCTTTCTGACTTCAAATATATTATCATTTTCAACGTGCAGTATTATTGTACCTTTGGGTACATCCTGGAAGAAATCGGCAATTCGCAGGAATTCGGCTTCACAGAAAAGATATGTGGTTTTTCCCTGTGCTGTCAATCTGTCAATCACTTTTTTGTATGTAGGCCAGTAGAGCTCTTCAAACTGTTTTACGCTCATTATACTGTGGGCCAAAAATGCTGAATACAAGTCACAAACATAATGTGTATTTGGAAGTTCCAAAAGCTTATCAACATAAGCTAAAAAGCCAGGCTCTGATGCCTGTACAAAATCTTTTATCTTGTTGGGGCGCTTTCTCATGTCGATGGAAAACTCCTTTATCCCTCTATATCCGGTGAATAAAGTTTCAATTGGAAGCTGGCAGTAATTCTTGTAAACTTCAGGAATACCATATTTGTTTTGGAATATGCCTTTTATCTTTGCATCATATGCTCTGAATTTGCCCAGTTCTATAATTGCTTCCTGTATCTGCCCAATTGTAAGTTCCCCGAATTTTCTTGGTGCTACTTTTGTCCAGAGGAACATGGTAGGATTAGCCAAATATTCATCATATTCGTCCCCCTCCATAAGTACATGATCTACCGCATTAATAGCACCAGTTTCGTCATTGATCTGATGTTGAAGTCCGCCAAGTATATTGTTCAATTTATTAACATTTCTTGTTCCATAATCAAGATAAGCATCAAACTGGTAGCGCTCGTGATGCTCACACATAACTTTCTCCATAATGTCCCAATCGCTTGTTGCCTCACTGAGCTTGACATTCAAATCAGAATCAAATATCTTCCATGTGAAAGTATTGGCTATCATCGGAGTTCTTTTAGGTTTTCTGAAGTTCATTGCATCATTAAACAACTTCATTCTTTCTTGAAGCATCTCCTGTGCACTTGTCATATTATTTCACCCACCCCTTACATATTTTTACACCTTCAGCGGCGTTTGTGGTAAATGCATCTGCCTCAACATACTCATATGATTCCCTGGTTACAGGATTTTCGCTTATTATTATCTTTACCCCGTCCCTGAGTCCTGCTTCCTTTAATCCGTCAATTGTATCCTTCATGGAGTCTATTGCAAGCGTCAATACCCCGCTTAAGCCCACTATGTCTGGCTTTACTTCCTTTACCTTTTCCACAAAATTTTCAACTGATTGGTCTATCCTAAGGTCATACACTTCAAATCCGCCTGCTTCAACCATGCTCTTGAATATGTTCTTACCACGGGCTCGATTTTCTATGCTGCCGCCATATTTATCTGTACGGTGGTTAAACAACGGTGAAAAGAAGTTGCTGATAAGTATGCCATGCCCTCCATGAAGCAAGACCATGTCCATTCCAGCTTTAAGAGCGCGTTCTGCTGCATCGGCAAATAACTTGATCCAATTATTTATATCTTCTTGAGACATCATATCGATAGGCGACTTGCCTTCAGGCATTTCATGTCCAAATGCAAATCCAGCGAGTTCGATCGATGCCTTGGCTCCATACCGATGTACGGCATCCGCCAACACAGCAAGGCCCGGTATAAGGAAAAAGCTATATGAAATTGATTTAACAGATCATGAAAAGAAAGTACTTGAATCAGCAGCAAAAAAAGTATGCGTCACCGTATCGTGATGTGGTTTGGACTAAATAACCTTGCTAGCTGCGCAGAATTACGATAATGATGAAATTTCTTCACGATTAGATGCCCCGCGTTAGATTGTAAGCAAGTGGTGCAAACGTTTTTATTATGATCGCGTCATAGACCTGCAAGATCAGCCCGTGGCGGACATCCCGGTTCTTTTCCCCTAGCAGTAGTCATTGAAGTTAATGCTCTCGCCTGTCAGCCACCCATGGCCTGGGGATATCGTTATCATGTGTATCCATTACAGAGCTGTATAGGGAAGTATACATCCAGGGTATTGTGGCCCTGGTTAACAGCATGACTCTATGGCGCTGTTAGTTCAATCAGCCAGGTTTTAATGGCTTCATCTTTAATCAGTGTGCCTTTTAGATTTAGGCTGTATCCCGGTATTTTACAACCCTTTCTAGTTTTAAAACTCGAGTTAGAATTCTTATTGCTTTGGCTATGGGTATAGTAGGTGGAACTGGCTAAGCCGACAAAGTTCAGGACGGTTTGTTTGGGATAACTATTCCTGATCCACCTGTTGGCAATAGCGACTTTGTCGGCTACCGATGGTTTTTAAGGTCTCTAATTTCACGCAATATAGCAAGTTCCAATTTTTTTCAGCGAGCAGTTGTTTCAGTTGGTCGTTTTGTATGCTTACTTCTTTTAACTATTGCTATATTTATTATGTTACCCATGATACAAAGATTTCTTCCAAGTTCGTTAGGGGGCTATATAGATATCAACGGTTCTTTTCTTTGATAAGCGCTTTATAGGCATCAGCATTGAGTAAGTTGTTAAGCTCTTCCTCTAGTTTCGTTGGCTCAATCACCACTAGCCACCCTGCATCATATGGGTCCCGATTTATAATGCTTGGCTCGTCGATCACATTAGCGTTTACCTCCTTTACTTTGCCACTTATGGGAGAGTAGATGTCTGAAACTGATTTTATAGACTCCGCCGATGCGAAAGGCTGCATCTGCTTGACCTCACTCCCAACTTCAGGTAATTCGACGAATACTATTTCTTTCAACATCTTTTGAGCGAAGTCAGTTATACCGACCCTCACCGTGCCGTCAGTCATAACCCTAGCCCACGTGTCCTCCTTTGTATAATAAAGAGTTATTCTAACTTCATATTCCTCAGCCATTTAATAACACTCCTCTCGCACATTCGCTAATTCTGAATTAAGTCAATAACCACCTGCAAAGCAATTGTTATCTTTATTCAATAAAAGGCATGGTCAAATCTGTATCCCCATGGCCTCAGCCACAATCACCGACAGATCATATACTTCCATTTTGTCTTTCCTCGCTGCTTGAGTCAAACTGTTCTCACACAAAGGACAAGCCGACACAAGGGCCTCTGCTGCCGTGCCTTTGGCCTCTTGTATTCTATCATACGCTATGTCCTTTGATAGATCTGGAAACGCTACAGCAACCACGGCACCACCGCCACAACACCAAGCGTTACCTCTGTTTCTAGGCATTTCAACAAACTTTGCTCCTTTGATTGCCTTCAAGGCATTCCTTGGCGGCTCGTAAATATTTTCGTGTCTTCCAAGGTGGCATGGATCATGGTAAGTGAGGGTCTTTACAATTTCTGTGTCAAGGTTAATCTTACCATTCTCAATCAAATCAGCAATTACTTCGCTGCTATGCACAACTTCAAAGGGAAGTTTGCCAATGATTTCAGGGTAATCTGTTTTAAGGGAATGAAAACAACCTGCACAAGATGTTATAACTCTTTTAACACCCGCCACTTTTAACGCATTAACATTGTGCTGGATCAATTCTTCTGCAAGAGACGCATTACCATCCCATAATTCTGGAACGCCGCAGCACCACTCATCCTCCCCTAGGTATGCCACATCGATACCACCTTTTTTGAGAATGGCTACTGTAGCCTTAGCTATTTTAGGGTTTCGATAAGATGCATAGCAACCAGCAAAGTAGACTGTATCACCCGTCTTAGGAAGGTCTAGTCCTGCAGCCCACGCAGATCGTTTTTCTACAGGTTCACCAAATGGGTTATGTGACTTCTGAACATTGGAATCTACTGCTTTGAGAGCTGGCAGAGGGCCTTTACCTTCTCTGACAATATCTACTCTCATAGCCCGGGTAATCTTCGTTTCATCAATTGCCGGTTGTCCTGTGTGATGATCCAGCAGTCCGCATTGTTCATAGCAACTTTTGCATCCAAGACAGGTATAGACGACATCAATGAGCTCAGGAGTGTATTCAAGTTTACCATCAAGGATTGCTCTTGCTATCTGGTTTCTTCCTCTAGCGACATAATGGTCAAAGCCACCTGTATGTTGTTGGACAGGACATATGTAACCGGCCTCTCCAACGATGCATTTCCCACATCTTCCACAGCTTTCAACTGCAACTCTATATTTTTCCAACATGTTTATTCTTCCTCCTTATAGGTTCCAAAGTCCTGGACATAGAATATTATTCGGGTCAAGCGTTTTCTTGATACCGCCAATGAATTTGGAGAATGCAGGTGACCAAACCGAACTTACAAGGTTTGAGTTGCTGCCTTGGGCGTAGCATACACTCGTTCCTTCTTTCAGAATAAAATCGACACCCTCTTTCCATACCTTTCTTACATAATCTCCTGCTCCGGGAACAGCATCATTCCAATGCAGAGTTACTCCAATTAACATCGCGTTTGCGATTGGGAACGAATAAAATACCCTTGAGGCTCCATATTTTGCATTTTCTTCTTCATGCTTATCAAATACGTAAAGAAGTTTTTTGCAAAATTCCAGAGAACCCTTCCTGGGATATGCTAGTTCCCATGTCATAAACGGACAGGAGTTGGAACAAGCTTCATGCACTATTTCCGCCGTCCCGGTGCAACCATGAGCACCATAAAAAACCATCTCAGGAGTTCCCGGTTGACCCTTTCCGTCTAAACAGATTTTTTCGATACCTTTGAGCCTGAGGTCTACATCTTCCTGGTTATTGCCTTGCACCGAGAAGAACAGACCGTATCCTTCCACGCCGCGTACACCGAACTTTGCCATGGTGGGCATATCATGCATTATTATGCCGCTGTATAATGGCGGGGTGGTCTTACTCAGTTCCAACTGAACGTTCCACACGTCTTCCATTGTGCTAAAAAGGAAACTACCGGACTTACTAATCTTGGGGATAGGATACATCAATTGAGTTACTTCTGTAATGATGCCGAATGCACCTCCACTGCTTAAGAATAAATTAGTCAAATCCGGCGCTGTTGCTTCCCTATAGTCAATACCCGTTCGATTTACATTTGTGTCAGGCCCTGCTCCCGTGGTGATAATTTCGCCAGTAGGCAAGACTACTTTCAAGCCCAATATATGACGCCAGTTATATCCTCCTGAAACGTTAACGCCGCCACCATTTACCCCGCTTAGTATTCCGCCCATCGAAGCAGTAAAGTAAGGCCCTATAACTGAGTGAACAAAATATCCATAATCTCTCAACGCATCGTCAAGCATACTGGGACGGATACCTGCGCCATAAGTTACCTTCTGGTTTTCTACGTCAATATCGAATACTTTATCCAAACGGCCTAGATCAAGAACAATGTTTCTTGCCGGTTCACCTTTTGTTATACCGCCGGCGGATTGCCCGCCTCCTTTTAGCGTCACCGGGAAACCCGTTCGATTTGCAAGCTTTACAATTTCCGACACCTCTTCAGTACTTCCAGGTCGAACAACTATCCCAGGTTTTACCGGTGCAAATGCACTTACATCACGTGAGTAAGGTATAAGGGCGAAGTCTTCATCCGTAACATATTTTGATCCAACAATCGCACCTATGGCCTCATACAATGGATGATGTTTTCTTGTCTCCATTTTTACAATCTCCTTTCTTTAATTCTTCTTTCACACGCTGGTATTTTTCCAGCGTGCGCACTTGACTCTTTTTAAATAATTATATTCCTCTCTGCAAACATATTATAAATTCCTCTTTTTAATAATTAATCTGCTAATTTTTAATGACATTTGTAAAGGTTACATTTGATAAGCTTTTTCTTAATTATTTTATTGATTTTATTATAGAAAATTATATTGCCATTTAGTATGTGCACACAGACTGAAATATCTCTACCGAACTGGTTGTTTTTTCGGTCACTTTGCATTATACTGAAAATGGGTGATATATTTTATGAAGTTGAGCATGTGGATTCTCGCGGATTGGTTAGCCAAATACAAACCATCTGTTAACATTTGCGAAGGACATGCTGTGCTTTCGGGTGTTCGGCTGTTTTCTGCTGAAGATCCCAACATGAGCAACTCCATAGTTTATATCGGTCGTGCTTCCGATTTTTTCCCTGATAAGTTTTCTGAAGAAAAAGTTTTATGCGTAAATAATAAAGATTGGATAATGTTCGACCATAAGAATTTGAGAGATGTATTGAATGATATTCTCAAAGCCTTTGAATTTTATAATGAATGGGAAACCTCGCTTAAGGAAGCTGCTTATTCAGGTGAATCATTCCAGGCACTTCTTGATTTAAGCCAATCTGTATTTAATAATCCTATGTTTATCGCAGACTGGCGCGGAAAGGTACTTGCCCAGACGAGTCAATATGAGCCGGGCCCGGATGAGGAAATGTGGGAATATATGATTTTACACGGATATGTTCCAGCTTACGCATATGGCAGACTGAAACAATTCCCTGAACAGTGTCTTGAAATCGAATACAAAAAGGAAATCGCAATTATGTTTTTTCCGCCGTATAACTATCGATGTATTCACTGCAGTATAAACTATGGCAAGGGAAATTTTATATATTTTCACATAATTCAAAAGAATACAGTGCTGACTAATGGTATGATACAGCTGGCAGAAACTCTAAAGCAAGCAATTTTGATTCTACTGCGATTTATCAATTTACCCACTGATGTACATCCTGCTTCAGTGCTGTTTTCAGAAATGCTATCCGGTAAGCTTCCAGATGACGATGCGTTAAAATGGGTAATGTTCACAATGGGCTGGGAAGATACAAAAAACTGGTATTTAATTTCATTTCACAACCTATACCCTGACCAGTTGTCAAGAACAGCCCTGTTGGGACTACTTGAACACCATATTCCGCAAGGTTTTACCTTCATTTGGAAAACTTATTTAATTATGCTTATTGATTGTCAGGATTGGCCTATAGCCCTACCCAGGATACAACAACTGTTAAAAGATGGGCTATTTTGCTGTGGTGTTTCAATGCCATTTAGTGATTGGAGCAACTTGTCTGTCTACCTCAAGCAAGCAGAGGTTGCAATAGAATATTCACAGGATAAGGACATTGTAAACATGTGCGCTGACCATGCTTGGAGTTATCTTTTAAATGAGTTTGCACAATACAGCAAAAATACAATGATGCTCCATCCTGCTATTAATCAACTTGAGGAATATGACCGTAAAAAGGGGACTGAACTTACTCGAACGTTGTATGAATACCTGCGTAATGAACGCAACTGCACTATAACTGCCAATGCCTTATTTATCCACCGTAATTCCCTGCAGTACCGACTTGGGCGAATATATGAATTAATTGATGCAGATTTGGATAACCCTGATGTTAGAATGCATATTATGCTTTCATACCAGATAAAGGAACACATGAAAAGTACTATCCCGAAAATAAATCCCAGCAAAAAAGGCAAAAAAACAACAACCACCTAAACCCAGAAAAAGTCGTTTTTTAAAACTCTCTCTATGTTTATGTTAAAAAATATTTAATGTTTTTGTTACGCTACGTTTTCCACGGTAACCTTTAACCCCAGTGCTTCTAACTTTTTCCTGCTTTGTCTAAAGATTAATTTAATCAACAAAAATACCCCTGTCCTTTTATAAGAACAGGGGTACTCCATTATCAACATTAACTATATACTTCTTGCCACTTCGTAAGCATCCCAGATGGCGTACATGATATTGCGCGCCTTATTGGCATCGCCTATAATATAAACATTAGGCATCTTATCCGCAATCTCATGATACAGCTTTTGATCAGCTCTAAGGCCTATAGAAATTACAACAGTATCAGCCGGTATTGTACTTCTCTTGAAATCTCTGTCTATAACCTCAACGGCACCGTCCTTTACCTCCAGCAGGCTGTTATTGGTTACAGCTTTGACATTATAAAACTTAAGCATATCAAGAACCATAGTCCTGTTCATATGCGGTACCGGAAGTCCGGAGGATATAAGCTCAGGCAACATCTCTACAACAGTAACATCCTTGCCGTCCATAGCTAAACTGATAGCAGTCTCACAGCCAACCAGTCCGCCGCCGATTACAACCACCTTCTGTCCCACGGGTTTTTTCTTTAGCAATACATCCGTGGCAGTAGCAACATTGTCCCTGTCTATACCTGGAACATTGGGCATAATAGGTTTAGAACCTGTAGCAACCAAAATCACATCTGGTTTTCTCCCCTCAATAAGCTGTGGTGTCACCTCGGTATTCAATTTCACATCGATATTTAACTTTTTCATCTGCGTCTTATACCAGTCAAGAAGTCTCGCATTGTCCTTCTTGAACTCGTCCACTGAACCCTCTACCACATGGCCACCAAGCTCTCCTGTCTTTTCGTAGAGTGTAACCTTGTGTCCCCTCAAGGCAGCTACTCTGGCGGCCTCCATGCCTGACACACCGCCGCCGATTACCAGAACGTCCTTAACCTTCTCTGCAGGACTTATGCCATACTCTATCTCTCGGCCGCAGGCAGGATTCACTGCACATGATAGGGGTTTGCCAACAAAGCCACGCCCCAGGCATCCGTCATGGCATCCTATGCACGGACGTATATCCTCGATCCTTCCCTGCATGACCTTGTTTACCCACTCAGGATCTGCCAGAAGCCCTCTTCCAAGGTTTATCATATCTGCTGCCTTGCCTTCCTCCAGGGTCTTTTCTGCAAGCTCCGGTATCTCCATTCTCCCGGCTACTATCAGCGGCGCATTGACAACCTTTTTTAGCTGCTCGGTAAGCGGCAGGTACAGGCCATGTTTTTGATAAATGGGCGGATGTGCCCAGTACCATGCGTCATATGAACCGGCATCGGCATCAAAGGCATCGTAGCCTGCCTTTTCAAGTATGGGCGCTATTGTGAGGCCCTCCTGAGTGTCGCGCCCTTTTTCTACAAAATCCTCACCGTCAAGTCCACCCTGATTCCAGTCCTTTATATAGCTCTTTATGCTAAACCTTAAAGCCACCGGGAAGTTCTCACCATTTACCTTCTTAATAGCCTTAACTACCTCTATAGGTAGTCTTAATCTTCCCATCAAATCTCCACCGTATTTGTCTGTCCTCCTGTTAAACATCGCAATAGTAAACTGGTCTAAAAGATAGCCCTCATGCACAGCATGTATCTCGACACCGTCAAACCCGGCCACCTTTGCTATAGCCGCCGATTCGGCAGCCATCTTTACAAGTCTTTCCACCTCATCTGTAGTAAGCTCGCGACATGTAATCGATGGGTCCCAATAGTTAGGTATTGCGGATGGGGCTACAGGCTGACAGGCAAGCATCTGAGGTGAAGCCACACGGCCTAAGCCTATCCCCAGCTGCAAAAATATTTTTGACCCATAGGCATGAATCCTCTCCACCATTTCGGAGGATGTCCTTATGAAGTGTGACGGGTCAATAGTGGGACACGGGATAGTCCCCTCATGAACCTTTTCTATCTCGTTTTCTATCTTTACTATACCGGTTATGATAAGGCCGGTGCCACCCTTTGCCCTTGCTACATAGTAGTCCTCAGCCCTCTTGGAAAAACCTCCTCTCTCGGTAGATAGCCCAAGTATACCCATAGGAGCCATTGCAATCCTGTTTTTTATCTCCACGCTGCCTATCTTGATGGGTTCAAAAAGCTTTTCAAAGCCTGCCATTTATACTCACTCCTCTCAATATTTTATATTGTAATATATTTGACACTTGACTGACAAAATCCTTCCTCGTTAATAAAAATTTAACAAATATATTTACAACATAACTCTCTCTCAGTTATGATATATATAATGTATGAATGCTTGGAAGGGAGATTTTTTTGATGAAGCGTAAATTATTAACCGGGGTATTCTCATGGTTCGGTTATATTATGCCCTTTAAAAAAAGGATTGAACTAATAAAAAAGGCAGGTTTTGATGCAGTGTCATTATGGTGGGAAGATGAAGATGAGAGTAATAGAAAGGACATGCCCAAATTGGCACGGGAAATGGGACTTATCATAGATAATGTCCACTTTCCTTATAATGATTGTAACCTTTTATGGATTAGCGAAAAAGATGTTGAGACTGACATTATTCGAAAATATTTTTTGTGGCTCGAGGAATGTGCTGAAAATAATATTAATCTGGTCGTGATGCATGTAGAAAATAATGCTCCTTTTTCTCCAAATGAAAAAGGAATTGAAAATATGCTAAAACTTGTCGATAAGGCAAAGGAGTTAAAACTAAAAATTGCTTTAGAAAATACAAGGAAAAATGAGTATTTGGATTACATATTCAAAAACATAAATGATGAAAATTTAGGATTTTGTCATGATACTTCCCACGACTGGCTTTCCAGCAAAGGAAAATTTGACAGTTTGAAAAGCTGGGGTGATAAACTTTTATGCACTCACATATCTGATAACGATGGGAAAGAAGATAGACATTTTTTACCAGCCAAAGGTGTAATAAATTGGGATGAATATGTCAAGATTTTCCCAAAAAACTATAATGGCATTTTATCTTTAGAAATATGTGCAACAAAGGACGAAGTCAATTCCATAAAACCTGAAGATTTTTTGAAAATTGCAAGAGAAAGAATACATACAATATTCTTTTAACACCTTTTTCCTCATATTCGTCAAAATCCTTTTGGAAGAATGCTATGATATCGGCAAGTTCATCCAAGGTATCATGAGATAGACTCTTTTATAGCTTTTTCCAATCCGAATATCCCTCTCCTGTCAATCAGACAGCTTTAGGTAGTTTAAAACTGCAAACAAAAATAACTCCTGATATCAGGAGTTAAATGCTTTCTGTTTATCCTTTTCGATGGTTTTAAACAGTTCATCCTCATTCAATCTATAGGATATGGTATAGAGACTGTCGCTCAAATGCACATTTTCAACTATTACATTGTCCGGTACATTGAGATCTGTCACAGAAAAGTTCCAGATTGCCCTTACACCATTATGCGTTAATATATCTGCTATCTGCTGGGCACTGGATCTTGGTATACACAATATGCCGATGTCAATTTTGTTTTCATTCAAGAAATCCGCCAGTATATCAACATCCAGTATCTCTATATCCCTTATACGGAGGCCTATGAGTTTAGGATTTTTGTCAAACAAGGCCTTAAGTGTAAAACCCGATTTTTCAAAGTTTGTATATCCTGCTATGGCCTGGCCGAGGTTGCCAGCACCAACAATAATCGAATTATATGACTTATCAAGTCCCAAGATCTTGGTTATAGCGCTGTATAGCTCCTCCACGTTATAGCCATAACCCTGTTGTCCAAATCCTCCAAAACAGTTAAGATCCTGCCTTATCTGTGACGCCGTAACACCCATGCGTTCACTGAGTTCTCTCGACGATATCCTTCTCACATCATTTTTCAGAAGTTCTCCTAAATACCTGTGATACCTTGGGAGCCGCCTTACTACGGCCATGGATACCCTCGTAGCTTTTCCCATTCACTCCACCCCGCTATTTAATTTGTCTATGAAACGATTATATCATTTTTCGTTTCATTAAAGCAATACAGCTAACAATGTTTGTTAAAAAAATTAATATCCCAGGTCAGGGTCAACCACATTAATCAAATCTTCCCCTTTCAGATATCTTTCAAGGTTGTCATTAAAAAGCCCCATGGCCCGCTCCATATATCTATCCGTAAGGCCGGCTGCATGAGGAGTAATTATCACATTTGGCATATCCCACAGCGGACTGTCTAAAGGCAGGGGTTCCTCTTCAAAGACATCGAGGCCGGCTCCTTCTATCCAACCCTCTTTAAGTGCCTTTATCAGGGCCTTCTCATCCACTACGCCGCCCCTTGATATATTAATGAAATAGGCCGTGGGTTTCATTGCCCTGAACTCCTCTTCACCAAGCAGGTGATGGGTCTCACCCGTGAGAGGAATGCAGGAAATCACAAAATCAGACTGTGCAAGCAATTCTTTAAGGCCATTGCTGGTATACATAACATCATAATATTCCTCTGGTTTGCCAGATTTCCTCAAGCCCAGCACCTTCATACCAAATGCCTTGCCCAGCCTTGCAATCTCCGAACCTATGCTCCCTGCCCCAATAATACCCATTGTCTTTTCGTACAGTTCAGTCGTCCTGGGGCTATTATCCCACTTCTTTCCCCTTTGGAACTCATAAAACCTGTTAAGGCCCCTTACAAACATCAGCATATATCCAAGCACATTCTCTGATATCTGAATCTTATGAATGCCGCTGGCATTGGTAACCACTATCCCTTTCTCCTTTATGAGGTCCATAGGCAGCCTATCAACCCCGGCGCTCAGGGACTGTATCCATTTTACCTGGTCCGCTCTCTCAATAATCTCCCTGTAAAAATTATAGGCCCAGTCCACATAAATTTCGGCCCCTCCTATCTTATCCCTTGTCCCCTCTGGACCCCCTGTCGTCACAATCTCCCAGTCGGGAGCAATCTCCCTCGTCCTTACCAGATGCTTTTCAGAAACCCTTGTGCCAAAGACAATCCTCTTCATTCCTTGAAGACCCCTTTCCTTTTATTCCCCATGTATATTAAAAATATAAATATTGCCAATGTACTTATTACCGCATATGCCCTTACTAAAGGCAGGTGCGCCTGATACGGCAGATATGGATACACACCCACCACATAGTCCATGTAGTCTGACAATAAAAACCATGCCAGAGAAACAAATATATTTATATAGTTAAACCTAAGGTATTTAAAAAAGAGGCTGCCCTCCATCACCATACCCACATGGGATATAAGGAGCATCCATTCATCAAAATTTGTAACATCTCCCGAGGCTATAAAGTAGAGGGTTATGGTAAACACAGTCCATGTCCCGTACTTTATAAGGCCAAAAAAGGTCAACACCTCAAAGTCATACAATCTCCTGTCTAACAGGTAGAAAATCAATACAATGGAAAAAAACATGGCAAACTCCGGACAATCAGGTGTAAACGGCCAATATATCAAGGGAGTGGCAGCAAGCTGTCCCTCATACCAGAAGTATCCATATACTGTGCCTGCCAGATTTAGTATCATTATTATAATGACCCAGCGCCTGTCCTCAAATATTCTACTGAGAAATTCCTTCATGATTATCCCCATTCTTTAAAATTTTCACAGGTACTCCACCTGCAAAAGCACCCGGAGGTATATCCTTATTGACCAGAGAACATGCGGATACTACAGCGCCGTCACCTATCTCAACGCCGGGCATAATGGTGCAGTTTGCCCCAATCATCACATTCCTGCCTATCTTTACCTTACCCAGCCTGTATTCGTTTGTGAGGTACTCATGGCACAGTATGGTGGTGTTATACCCTATTATCGTATTTTCACCAATCTCTATAAGCTCAGGAAAGAGAAAATCCGGCATCACCAGCACAGCTATGGAAGCAAATTTACCTATCTTCATGCCTATGGAGCGGTACATTGCACTTTTAAGGTTAAACCATGGGGTACGCCTGCCCAAAGATATGACTATATAATTGCGGATAACCTTCCAGAAACCCACCGTCTCATAAAGATGCTGAA
The DNA here is from genome assembly GCF_008274215.1 of Calorimonas adulescens. Taxonomy (NCBI): domain Bacteria; kingdom Bacillati; phylum Bacillota; class Clostridia; order Thermoanaerobacterales; family Thermoanaerobacteraceae; genus Calorimonas; species Calorimonas adulescens. The sequence continues at coordinate 24,684 of NZ_VTPS01000005.1, forward strand.
GAGAGTTTTTATCGCCCTCTATCCTGTATATCTCTACCCGTCTCAACCTACCCCTCCTACCCTCAGTTGGTATATTCTAATGTTAAGGTCAGTAAGCGACAATGTCAACATCCACTTGATTATATTTTACCACATATTACTTATTTCTGAATAGAACCCACCCCTCCACTTCTGGTTATACTAAAAACCTCAACCGTCCGGCCTGGCCATCCATTTCATAACCTTCTTCACTATATCGTACAGGTAATCCACTGCTCTTTCACCATTTTAAAAGAACACATCTTTTGAACCATATGGCACCTTGACACCATACCGCTTGTCTGTTAAATTGTTATAAAGTTAAGCAGCTAAAGAATAGCCTGGAGAGACAGTTTGTTTGAGGGTGGTATCAATGGGGGACAAGACTATGAAAGTCATTCCAATCAGTGAGATTGACAAAAATATGGTAACTGAATTTTTTACTTCACATTGGGGAAGTCCGCAGATGATTACATCAAGCGGGGTTTTCCAATGTGACGAATTAGAGGGATATGCTGCAGTAGACGAAAAAGACCTATAACCTTTTTAATGCACTTTCTACAATCTTCATTATAAGTCCCTCATATCCGAGGCCGGAAGATTCAGCCATCTTTGGAAGGTCGCTGTATCCCTTCCATAGTCCTGGCAGCGAGTTTATCTCCAATACATAAGGCACACCATCTTTCACCCTCATGTCGATCCGTGCATAGTCCCTGATGGATAACGTCCTGTATGCCAATATGGCGGTTTGTTCTATCCTCTCTTTTAACACGTTGTCTATATCAGCCGGGCATGTATATGTAGTCTTTTCACCATAGTACGTCTTTACCTCAAAACTGTAAAATCTGGCCATATCCTGTGGCAGGTTGTCAAAGCCAATCTCCATGATAGGCAGTACCTCCACCTCGTCCCCGTTTCCAATTACACCCACTGTAAACTCTCTGCCATCAATAAAGTCCGTAACCATTACAGGTGGATTGTAGGTATTAAGTTCTCTGTCCACCTTTTTAATGAGGCTGTCCATATCACAGACAAGGCTGTCCTGATGAATCCCTCTGCCTGAGCCCTCATCGGACGGCTTCACGAGCACAGGGAATTGTATGTTTTTTGTCTTGAGTTCATCTACACTGTAAACTGATATAAAATTGGGGGTAGGTATCCCCATGCTCTGAAACACCCTGCATGCATATCCCTTATTCAGCGACAGTGCATGACCCATTACGCTGGAGCCCGTGTACGGTATTCCAGCAAACTCAAGCATGGCAGGTAATTGGGCCAGTTTGCAGTCACCTTTTATACCGTTGCAAAGGTTAAAGACCATGTCTACCCTTTCTTCCCTTAGCCTTGCTATTATATTGTCATCGGCAATGAGGTCTATGCATTCAAACCTCTTTGATAAAACCTCCTTGATGTTTAAGACTGTTTCTCTCTTCTGTCTGTCCTCATGCCTTCCCTCTTCACCGGTAAGCAGGCCACTTCTCTGTTTATCTGTCACTATTGCTATCTTCATATTCCCTTCCCCCTTTACATTTTTTTAGCCATATATTAAAATTGCTATTGTAAACTAATTTATATATGGAGGTTGACAATAATGAAGACTCAAAAACTTGTTTTTATTGCTCTCATGGCTGCAATAGTCTCGGTGCTTGCACAGATTGCAATCCCCCTGCCGTTTACTCCTGTACCTTTTACACTGCAGGTTTTTGGCGTAGTACTGGCAGGATTGCTTTTGAGCCCAGCAGACGCCTTCCTTTCCATGCTGGTTTACATATTATTAGGGGCTGTTGGGATACCTGTCTTTGCTCAGTTTGAGGCAGGCCTGGCCGTCCTCACGGGCCCCAAGGGCGGCTTTTTAATCTCGTTCCCCCTGGCTGCTTATATCATAAGCGCAACATCCTATAAGAGGACAGGATGGTTATTCCCGGGCCTGGGCTGTTTAGCCGGCCTGGCCATAATCTATACCATTGGCACATTACAGCTTTCCACAGTAACCGGCATGGGCATGGTAAAGGCACTCTATGCGGGCACTATACCCTTTATCCCCTTTGACATAGCCAAGGCTGCCCTTGCCATTATCGTTGCAAGACCTGTCAAAAAAGCTCTTCTCAGCCTATCCTCTTGAGCCCTATATGAGGGTAGGCATTTAATGTCATATCAGAGATATTCCCTCTTAAATACTCATAATATGCATTGCATGCAATCATTGCAGCGTTGTCAGTGCAGTAGACCGGAGCAGGGTAATAGAATTTCAGCCCTGCTTTTTCAGCCTCCTCCTTAAGTTTCTGTCGGAGTGCCTTATTGCTGGAGACACCCCCAGCTATAGCCACCTTATCATAATTAAAGTCTATGGCCGCATTTATAAGTTTATCTATCAGCACCTCCACCACATTCTTCTGAAAGCTGGCTGCTATATCCTCGCCAGGCACCGGCTCCTGTCTCATTTTCAAGGAATTCACAAGGTTCAGCACCGCCGTCTTCACACCGCTGAAAGAAAAGTTATAGTCCCTCCTTGATGGATACGATTTCGGAAATTCGTAGGCACAGGGGTCGCCTCCCGCAGCCAGTTTCTCCAGGTTTGGCCCACCAGGATAAGGGAGCCCCAGTATTCTGGCAACCTTGTCAAATGCCTCTCCTGCTGCATCGTCTGTAGTCTTTCCTATAATTTCAAACTCAGTATAGTCCCTCACACCGACAATGTGGCTGTGGCCTCCTGATGCCACAAGGCACAGAAGTGGAGGCTCTAAATCCCTGTGCTCGATGAAGTTAGCCGAGATATGCCCTGCTATGTGGTTTACACCTACCAGGGGTTTGCCTAAGGCAAAGGCCAGGCCCTTCGCATAAGACACACCCACAAGCAGAGAGCCTATAAGGCCAGGCCCGGCTGTAACCCCTACCACATCTATATCTTCAAGACTGATGCCAGCCTCCTCTAAGGCCTCGTCCAATAAATAGTCTATGACTTCGATATGCCTTCTTGAAGCAATTTCAGGCACCACCCCACCATATATCTTATGGACCTCAACCTGCGATGAGATTATATTTGAAAGCACCTCTCTGCCGTTCTTTACAACTGCGACTGATGTCTCGTCGCAGGATGACTCTATCCCAATGGTTAATATATCCATCTTTCCACCTCATAAGTCATATTTCCACATGATAATGGCATCTTCGCCATTGTCCTGATAATACCCTTTACGCCTTCCATAAGCCTTAAAACCGTATTTGCGATAAAGGTTTTGGGCTATCTCGTTGGACGCCCTAACCTCAAGGGTCATGGATGTTGCCCCCCGTTTCCTTGCAGCCTCAATGAGCCCTTCCAGTAAGGCATTGCCTACCCCTATCCCCCTGTAATCCGGATGGACAGCAATATTTGTTATATGCGCCTCATCCAAAATGGCCCAGAAGCCCCCGTAACCGGCCACTACATCATCTATCATGGCTACAATATATGTAGCGCATTTATTCATGGTGACCTCCATCTCGAATGCCTCTTTGGCCCATGGTATGCTGAAGGACAGCTCTTCAATCTCAATTACACTGTCTACATGCTCTTTTGTCATAGGCACAATCCTTATGTTTTCCTTCATCATAAGACCCCTTACTATTTTCTAAGTTCCCTGAGGCGCTCTGCCTGAGGTTTTCTCATGTAAAACGGGGCAATCTTGTAAAGATTGTCCTCTTCCCCCGCCTTTAACTTTTCTATACCAAGCATGGCAATCGACGATGCTCTCGGCATCATGAGATAAGCTGGAGCCAATATAACGCCAGGTAGATTATCCCTAAACACTTCCGCATACCTCCTTGCCCCGTCTCCTGATATCATAACATCCCTTCCCCTGAGCTCGTGTATGAGGTCATGTATGCTTATCCCCATGTATTCGCTTACCCTCTTGCCGTCCTCATAGATAGCCGTATACACCTGTTCATTCCTCGCATCAAGCATTGGACAAACGGTGCGCCGCATATTAAACATATTGTATGCCAGGGCATCCAGTGTATTTATGCCAACTATAGGTTTGTCCAGTGCATGGCATATGGCCTTGGCATGGGCAAGGCCAATCCTGAGGCCGGTAAACGATCCCGGTCCAATCGTAACAGCAACCGCATCCACATCCTCTATCTTCATTTCAAGGGTCTTTAAAAGCCCTGCCATCATAGGCATAAACTTGACCGAATGGGTCATGTTGCTCTCTATATAAAACTCACCAAGTATCCTGTCATCCTCCACCACTGCTGCACTGCCCACACTGGTGGACGTATCTATACCCAGTATCCTCATACCTGCACCTCGTTTATAAAGTCATATATCGGATTATCCCATTTAAATAAAAGCTCCCTTGAGCTCTCATCTATGAACCTGATATATACCCAAATGGCATCCTTTATTTCTCCATCCAGCCTGTCAGCCCACTCTATCACGGACACCCCATTTTCATACAGATATTCATCCAGTCCGATATCCAGAAACTCGTCCTCATCAATCCGGTATACATCAAAATGATATAAAGGGATTTTCCCATCATATTCATTCATAATGGTAAACGTTGGACTGGAGATAACATCCTCTACCCCAAGTCCTGTAGCTATACCTTTGGTAAAGTGTGTCTTGCCGGTACCAAGGTCACCCACGAGGCAGAGTATACTGCCGGGTTTTAGCCTTTTCCCTATCTCATTGCCCAACCGTAATGTATCTTCTTCTGATTGCGTTATAAAAATTCTTTCCATGGATTCACCTCATAAAATCTTCATATGTAATAATATTAACATATTTTATGGAAATGTTGTATAATTTCCACCCATAAATTTATATGATATAATAAATAAAGATTTATGAGGCACAGAGTTCTTCTACACAGAGAAAAGGGAAGGTTTTGACGACTGGGTTGACCTTGGACAAGAGGAGAAGTGATTTTTTTGGAAACAATCGAAGAGACAAAATCAAAATTTAATTGGACAGGAGTAATGGCTGTGTCAGCCGGCCATTTCTGGATCGACTACTATGCAGCCATACTCCAGTCTATAGTACCCTACCTGGTAATCAACATGGATCTCACACCGTCACGGGTGGGGTTTGCAATAATGATGACCAATGTTGCCACATCTATTTTTCAGCCATTGTTTGGCCACTATGCCGATACCAGGGGCAACATACTATGGATCCCCGTATCCATATTCTGGAGTGCTGCAGCAATCAGTTCTGTAGGACTGACAAACAATTTTATGGTTATAATACTGCTCTCTGCCCTCTCCGGCTTTGGAATAACTCTTTTCCACCCCCTTGGGGTTATTGAGGCAAACAGACATGCGGCCTCCAATGAGGGACTGGGCCTATCTATATATTCACTCATGGGCAACCTTGGATTTGCAGTGACACCGATGATAATAGTGCCGCTATTAAACTCCTTTAACAGGGCTGGCTTTTTAATATCCTTTATTCCAGGCCTCATAATAAGCATTATACTGCTTATGTATTACCGAAATAAAAGGCCTGCCATTACCATAAACACCGTGCATGAGGAGGTATCTTCGTCCAGCAAGAAAAAGGTGCTGCTTCTCACGCTAATAGAGATATTCAGGGCATGCGGATACAGCACCCTTTCAACCTATATAGCCCTTTACTTTGTGAGTAAAGGAATGAGCCAGCTTAATGCCGGCTACATACAGTCGTTCTTTGGCATAATGTCAGTGGCAGGATTATTCTTAGGCGGATTCTTTGTAAACCGATTTGATATAAAGAAACTTATGCTTTATACCATGGGACTTACAATTATATTTTTCCTTGGATTTTCTTTTACCAGCGGAGCAGTTTCCATACTATTTATCCTTATCACGGCCTTCCTCTACAGGTTTTGCTTTAATGTTTCAATCTTAGCAGGCCAGGCCCTCCTCCCCAACGGAAAAGGTATGGTTACCGGGCTTATCATGGGCATAGCACCTGCTGTAGGGAGCATAGTGACGTTTATCAGCGGTATAGTGGCCGATGCATCCGGTGTGGATATTGCAGTAAAATATACCGTTATATTTGCAGTCCTTTCGTTTATAATGACGCTGTTCTTCAAGCCGGAAAAAGGAGCCGTGAAAAATTGAGGATAGAAAACCCTGTTATCGAGGCATCATTTATTAAGAGATTAAATCGATTTGAGGCGTTAGTGGATCTAAATGGAAGGGAAACCCTGGTCCATGTACCCAATTCCGGGCGTTTAAAGGAACTGCTTTTGCCCGGTGCAAGGGTTCTATTAGAGATAAGGGAGAGGCCAGGCCGCAAGACACCTTACGAACTTGAAATGGTATACAAGGGAGACAGGCTGATATCCATAGACTCACAGGTGCCAAACCGATTAATTTTACAGTCATTGAGAGATAAAATAATACCCTGCTTTGCAGGATATACAGTTATAGAAAAGGAAAAGACCTTTGGAAACAGCAGATTTGACATTAAGATGTCAAATGAATCAGAGGTATGCTATATGGAAATAAAAGGCGTTACCCTTGAGGTAAATAATATCGCCATGTTCCCCGATGCCCCTACCGTAAGGGGTTCAAAGCATGTAAAGGAACTTATAGAGGTCGTCAAAAACGGGATGCGTGCCGTCCTGATGTTTGTCATACAGATGGATGGAATTAACCGTTTCACACCCAATGACATGATGGACCCGGAATTTGGCAGCAATGTAAGAAAGGCCGTAAAATCAGGTGTAGAGGTAAACGCATATACCTGCAGTATCAGTAGGAATGATATTGCCCTGAAGGCAAAGGTTGATGTCAAACTTTAGAGGCAGGCTAGGCCTGCCTCATATTATTTGCATACAATCTTGACGATATTGACTATTACATCCACAGCCTTCTCCATGGACTCTACTGGTATATATTCAAACCTGCCATGGTAGTTGTGCCCTCCGCTGAAGATGTTTGGGGTAGGGAGGCCCATGTATGAAAGCCTGGCACCATCAGTGCCACCCCTCACCGGTCTTATTTTTACCTCTATACCTGCTTCCTCCATGGCTCTCTTTGCTATATCTACTATATACATCTTATCCTTAAGCTTTTCTTTCATATTATAATACTGGTCTTTGAGCTTTATCTCCACAGTGCCATTTCCATACTTTTTGTTGAGTTTATCAGCTATAGACTCCATCGTCTCTTTGCGTTTTTCAAAATTGGCCTTATCAAAGTCCCTTATGATATAACTGAGCTCTGCCTTTTCGACAGTACCATTAAATGCAATAATATGATAGAAGCCATCATATCCATCTGTGCAGGCAGGAGTCTCATTGGGCGGAAGCATCCCTGCAAACTCAGAGGCTATAAGGATGGCATTTTTCATTTTCCCCTTGGCATCGCCCGGATGTATGTTCTTGCCGTGGATCAGGACATCACATGAAGCGGCATTGAAGGTTTCAAAGCTCAGCTCTCCTATCTCCCCACCATCCATGGTATAGGCAAAATCAGCGTGAAATCTTTCTACGTCAAACCTGTCCACTCCCCTACCTATCTCCTCATCAGGTGTGAAGGCGAACTTTACGGTTCCGTGTTCTATTTCCGGATGCTTTATAAGGTAACCCACAGCAGTCACTATCTCAGCAACGCCAGCCTTGTCATCAGCCCCAAGGAGAGTCGTGCCGTCCGTGGTGATGAGGGTTTTGCCTGTGTAGTTTCTAAGATGTGGAAACTCTTTGGGCGACAGTATCGTATCACTGTTCAGTACAATATCGCCACCGTCATAATTTTCTATTATCCTGGGGTTTATACCGGCACCGCTTACCTCCGGACTTGTATCCATGTGGGCAATAAAACCAACTGTTGGTACATCCCTATCCATATTAGCTGGAAGCGTACCCGTCACATACCCGTTTTCGTCCACTGCGGCATCTTTTATGCCCATTTCCTTTAATTCCCTTGCCAGTGCCTCAGCCAGCACCCTCTGTCCTTCTGTACTTGGGCAGGTATCAGACCTGCCGTCTGACCTGGTATCATACCCTACATACCTTAAAAATCTTTCTGCAACATCAGATATCAATACAATCTCCTCCCGAATTTTAAGCTGCATTTTTAGTATAATTCATTATTAGTAAAACAGCAATATACAGATTAATCCTCACTATTATTTTTTAGGGGATGTAGATATTATTCAGTATTTAGGAAACGCGTGAATTTGGATTCGCTACCGTTCATTCTAATTGTTGAAATCAAATAATCGCTTATGTAAAATAAACCAATGAGAGTACTGCATAGGAAAACAACGGTACTCTCTGCTTTTCCTCAAACTACAACCAATTATACGACTCTATGCCCTGCAGAACTTTTTCGTCAATATATTTATACTCCGAATGGCATAAGCAACTTTATTGAGACACAGGATTCGTTGTGGTAAAATATAAATTGAAAAGTTGTTTGTTGGAGGTAATAATGTTGATGAGAACATTAAAACAATTTATTAAAAGAATAATCCTTGCTTATTTCGTAACTGGGATGGTCTATAGTCTGACAGGTTATATTCATAGAAGCATCACAGGAAAGCAGGAGGTTTTTTCGCCATTGATAGGTATACCTATGGATGTAATCGGTTGGCCCTGGATGGTTTATGCTGACTTGAAGCATATAGATACTATAGGTGTAAAGCCCTCAACCTTTTTAGCTTTAATTTCAATAGTTATGTTCATTGCCATATTTGTCAGGAAAGAGTTGCTTTTGAGGAGAAGCATGAAGTGAGGAAAGTAACTATACTTATCATGTCAGGATTACTACTGATTATACTCGCTGGCTGTGGAGAAGTGGAAATACGGGAGGAAATATTACCGGACGGTAGTAAATCTCAAGCGTTTGAAGGATACATCTATGATGAACAGACGGGATTGTACAAATTTATCATGAAAGGAGTATGTTATGATTGGTTTGCTTAATCTTGGCAGCCTCGTGCTTGGTCTAATTGCTTGGATACTTCCTGTTGTTAATCTCATGCGATATAAAAAGCATGACTATAGGAATTGGGTCACTCTTTCCATTATGAGCATCAGTGCTTGTGCTATTTCGCTATGTTTTCAGATTTTCTATAACTATCATCTGGTTAAGATTGCGGATTGGTCTGCTCTTATGGACATAACGGATAATATGGCGTTCGTCGCAGCAGTTCTTCTCATCGTTACCATCATTTTAAATGCAATTACTCTGCTTGTATATCATGGCAGAACAGCAAAGTAAGATGTCAAAATTTAAGTAGAAACTCGGGAAAGAGTATTACCAGATAGTAGTACAGCAATAGTTGATTCTACTGGAAAAATCGTATCAAAGAATAAAGTTGAACCACTTGAAGGATATATTTATGATGAACAAACAGGAAGGTATATTAACAAAACTACTGGTGTTTGGTATGTCGTTAAGGACGGATACAAAGAAAGAACATTTACTGTTTTGGTAGACCGGGTTCTAAAAGGTGAGTATTCCGAACCAGAAATAGTGTTTACTGGGAAGAAAAATCCTGTTTACGGTTGGATGGGTAGTGTTCATACTCTACCGGAAACCAACACAGAATTGCTTCTGTTTTTAAGAAATGATGATAATGACAATCCACATGTCACATTTGACCTTAACTGTATTGCAGTCATTGAAGGACAACGGGTAACAAGTTTATTAGGTGGCAGTAACATTGGTATCAATGACGAGCATTGGGAGATTAAGGATTACATTGAAACATACAATGAATTTCTCAATACTGCTGACCCGATTGTTACACAAACAGAAAAAACGACTAATGGGGAGAATGAAACAAATAAAGATTTATCTTCCCGTTCTATTGCAGTTACCGCATCTGTATTCTGGCCAGGAATAATCACTTTTCTGATTTTATTAGGTTTATCGCTGGTAGGTCTTTGGTATTATGCACGTTCCAAACAAAATCATTCACTCTTGCCGCCCTGCGGAACGAAGCGCGAAAAGTGAGGCGGTGCGGTTTTAAAGGTGACGGCTTTATTTTCGTGCAGGGTTCCAACGATGACACTCCCGAAGGCAAGCTCCAGTCAAACATTCTTGCCACCTTTGCAGAATACGAGAGAGAAGCTATCAAGTTAAGGACGGTGACCGGCAAGAAAAAGCTGGCAAAAGCAGGTAAGTATTCCGGCGGCTCTCAACCCTTCGGCCACAGGTGGGGCGACGAAAAAGAAGAATGGGTAGTTCGAGAAGATGAGGCTAAGATAGTTAAGCTCATTTTCCAATGGTACGTCTATGGAGACGAGTCCGAAAAGCCTTTGGGCATGGTGCGGATTGCCGAAAAGCTTACAGAACTTGGGAATACCCACACCTAACCAATTTCGCAAAACTCGAAAGGGACGCGCTGGTAAGATGCAGGCTCATTGGGGCGACGCTACCATCCAGCGTATTCTTACTCACACTGTTTACGCTGGGACAAATTATCTCTGGAGGGGTGACAAAGTGCAGTTGAGTCCTGAACACGTTGAAAAAATGAAAAAAGAAAAAACCGACGGCTGGTATGAGGAACTGTTTGATGTCCGCTACCAGCCGGATGAAAAAACTGTTACGGAGAATATTGCTTTTGTGAAGGTTCACGATGAAAAACATTTAACGGTCGGATTCCCTCAGAGAATAGTAACCTGGGAAGAACTGCTTGACAGGTTACAAGTTAAATTGTGGGTGTATCCAGACCGTTTAGAGGTTCGGGGAATTGTCCCGATTGAAGATATAGCGAATCCTAAATGCTGTTGCTTAAAAAGGTGTTTTCGTTTATTAAAAGGGCGATTTCTTTGATCGAAACGTCTTATTAATGTGGTTTATACACAATATTTTTTGGTATAGGCCATCTTCACGAGAAAGGTTTTCTTTCCCCAGGGGACAATCTCATTAACAAAGTCCGCATTTATTATGTAGCCCTTGTGGCAACGAAACAGTTTATCATTGTTGATGTTTACCAAGACGCTTTTTTCATCGGACTTAATTATGATTTTTTGGACCTGGCAGTTGTCTTTCTGTGGCTGAACCTCTTTAACAATATTATGATTCATGTTTACCAACCCTCCTCGGCAATGAATTTGGATAAAAAACCGTGCACAGGGTGCGGTTGATAAACTATTGCAGATATCTAACGGCAACCAGGCTGTCATAGTGAATGCAATCACCTTAGACCCTGTGGCTTTGCGCCCTTATCTTTCGATAAGTTTGCCTTTCTCTCTACTGTTTGGTTTTTACCTCGTGGAAAGTTTCTTCAGTGCGTCCGGCATGTCGGGTTCGTACAGTATCCATATGCTGGCGGGACTCACGCCTGTAAATGCGACTAAAGTTATTACTGAGGCCAGAGATGCAAGAAGGCTTTTTCCGATTTTTTTGAACATAGTTTTTCGCCTCCTTTCTGATTTTTCTTATGATTTCTTCTACATTTGTTTGAAATTTCCTGCCGGGTTGGAACAACTGGCGGATTTTCCGGTACAACTGGCGGTTTTTTGGGTATGAACGGCGGAAGGGGAGTGATATAATGAAGCTATAAACATCAAAACCAAAAGAGGTGTTCAAACATGAAATCTTGTTTAAAACTATTATCGATCTATTTCCTTTCTATTTTTTTGTTTATTTTTTTCTAAATTAGCATTGGAGAAAGACCAAATAGTTCCTTGATCATTTATTGAAATCATATCCCTGACAGAATTATATGAACAACTATTGCTGGCACATTGTTGTGGGGCTCAAGGTATTAGCTCATAACTTCAAGCGGATTGTAATTTTTAAAACGCATCGGTTTCTATTACGAAGGCATATACATATTCAATTTCACCAAAATATGCTATTATTTTATAACCTCTGAATTCCGTCTTCTTTTTTACTGAACTTAAAAAAGAGGCGGGGTTTTTTTCAACTATAAAAACATATTTGTTATTTTCTCTTTTAAATGGAACTTCTACAATCGTTTCGTCGCCATATAAATTTTCTCCATTTGAGTTCAAGAGGATTTCTTTTATAATCATTTTATCCGGATGGTTATTTCCAAAATCCAAAGCAATTTTTTCGCCAATTTTAATGTATTTAATATCTGATGAAGCTTCTTGTTCGAATGCGAACTTAAACATATTCTTATTATCCGATAAATTATTTCTATTATTTTTTAATGCGATACTTTTAATATTTTCTTGTCCGATGGTCACAGTTATATCTGCCATTTTATCAGCTTTCATACATCCACTGACTCCTATACACGTCATTATTAACGATATAATAATTAAAATCCTTTTCATAATATTCAAGTTTCACTCCTTTCAATTGACCCCAATTAAAAAGTGAAAGGGCATAACCCATATGTTGTTAAAATATGACAGATTTTTTACTATGTCAATACATAAAATAAAAATAAAATGTAAGAGCTTCGTGCTTAATAATGGGGACGGTCTGCTTTCTTAAAACCGTCCCGGTTTCATGAGAATATTTTGTTTTTTAACATTTACTCAAATAACATGTAAATGTAATTTTACCTATAATAATATCGCAAAGCACTATCACTTACATAATATGGGCAAGAAGTGTAATAATGTTCTACAAGCCCGCATGATCCCCATTTTGATCTCACATAATATCCAGTTATCCTCCCTAGTTCATATATTATTCCTGAATGTTCTTTACCTGATGTACTGTAATATACTTTGTCGTTTTTGGCTGGATCGCCTGTTCTTCTAGTATAACTTCCATCTGTCCAATAAGCATTCGGATAATTCATCCACCACGTATTACTAGTAGTAGATTGACTATACCATGCATAAGAATGACAATTATAATTTTTAGTTGCAGAAGTTATACGGACGACAGTTGGATATGTCGTATCCACCCAATCATCGAGGGCAGCTTTTTCTGCTGCAGTTAACTCTGGGGTATTATGGAACACCTCAACTGCTGTACCGTTAGGTGTATATACATAGTAAATTGTCTGCGCACTTACACTGGAATCCTGTTTTTGTGCTAGTACAGAATAAGCACTTGCTGCCGTTAGGCTATAAATATCAGGATGGGCTTTCTTTTGTAAATATTTATTCTCTATTTCTTTTTCTAATTCCCTCATTTCTGTATCATTCAGTTGGCTTAATATGGCATCTTGGCTTAATATTATTTCTATAAAGGACAAATCAAAAATTTGTTTCGAAGTAACTTTCTTAACATCCTTAGCTACATCAATTTTTTTGTATTTGTTAAATAATTTACTGGCTGCATCCTTTCTTTGCAATAATTCCGCAAGTCCGTTAAAATTTGTTGATACTGCATCAAAACCTTTTTGAAAGTATCATATGTATATATTTCCATCAATAATGGATAATTCAGTACTGTTTCTATTAGTTCATCAGTTGTCATGTTGTGCAATAGACCTTCTGGTACCTGACATGCCTCCACCATTTGAGTATGGTCTATTAATTCATTCCATTCGCTTGTTCCAGGCTTAACAGGAAAAGTATAGCCCACTGCGATTGATTTTTCTTGACTACTTATATCGTCTGCATTTGCAGAAACAACTGTACTCTTTAAAAACACACATATCATCAATAATGATAATGCGAATGATAATAATTTTTTCTTACTTTTCATTTTTTTAATCTCCTCTCAATGATAATTTTTGCGGTAAAACCGTCCCATGCACACAGGTTTGACAGCAGCGACCGTACCTATGAGTGTGAATAAAGATGCAGCACTTATTATCATTTTGCTTTTTAAACCCGTCATGGCATTTTCGCCTCTTTTCCATTCTGATATTTGTGAGGGTTTTTAACTAAATAAATTTTACACGATTTCCGATTTAACTTAAATAATGTTGATTACTAAATAGCTCTCCTTTTGTTAGATGGAAAATTAAGATTTGATTCTTTACAAATAGATTGCGAGGGTGAGATAGGCGTCTGGCTTATTTCAGGAAAGGGTGATGAGGACGAGGATTATGTGAAACTCCCTAAGGACGAACTGGAAAATATAGTAAGTTCATTAAATAATTATCTGGAGGCTAGCCGTAAAAAATAGCCCGCTATATCGGGCTTATTACGTGAGTATGCCTATATCTTTTCTAAAGTACATATCTTTAAAATTTACCTTCTTTATTTCACTATATACTGTTTCCCTGGCTTCATCCAGTGTTTCACCTGTAGTGGTGACATTTAATACCCTGCCGCCCGCAGTGAAATACTTGCCATCACGATATATAGTCCCTGCATGAAAGGCAGGCAGGGTGACCTTATCCAGCCCTACTATCTCATATCCTGTCTTATAGTTTCCAGGATAACCTCCTGAGGTAAGGACAACGGTTATGCAGTGTCCATTCTGCCACTCCACATTTATTTCATCCAGTCTTTCACCCATTATGGCAGAGATTATGTCTATCAATGGCGTCTTCAAAAGCGGCAGTATCACCTGCGTCTCCGGGTCACCAAACCTTACATTGTATTCTAACACCCTGGGGCCCTTTTCTGTGAGCATAAGCCCTGCGTACAGCACCCCCCTGTATTTTATTCCATCTTCATTAAAACCATCTATGGTGGGCTTTAATATATTTTCCACAGCGTATCTATAGCTTTCTTCATCCATATACGGGTTTGGAGCTATGTTGCCCATACCTCCTGTATTGGGTCCGGCATCTCCATCGTACGCTCTTTTATAGTCCATGGTTGGTAACATAGGCACCACGGTTTTGCCGTCGGTAAAGGCAAGCAGGGAAACCTCGTGGCCCTCCAGGTATTCTTCAATGACTATCCTCTTCCCCGCCTCACCAAAGCGCCTTTCCACCATAATCTCTTTTATGGCCTCTCCGGCCTGGCCAAAGTCTTCCGCAATGAGGACCCCTTTTCCTGCTGCCAGACCATCAGCTTTTATGACAACTGGATAACTGGCTTTTTTAAGATATGCTGTTGCGTCAGAGGCATTGTCAAAGACCTCATATCCCGCCGTGGGGATTCTATGCCTCTTCATAAAGTCCTTGGCGTATATCTTGCTTCCCTCCAGCATGGCAGCTTTCCTGCATGGTCCGAATATCTTAAGCCCCTTAGCCTCAAAATAGTCAACTATGCCGCCTACCAGCGGCACCTCAGGACCTACAATTGTAATGTCCGCCCTGTTCTCGGCAAATTGAGACAGTGCTTCAAAGTCGTTCACATTGATATTCACATTTTCAGCTATTCCGGCTGTACCCCCATTCCCCGGTACAGCGTATATCTTATCTATCCTGTCATCCTGTCTGAGCTTCCATGCTATGGCATGTTCCCTTCCACCGCTTCCTATCACCAGTACATTCATATAACCCACCTCAATGTTTAAAGTGCCTCATGCCTGTAAAGACCATGGATATACCATACCTATCGCATGCATCTATAGAGCTTTCATCCCTTATAGACCCTCCCGGCTGTATGATGGCTTTTATGCCGGCCTTTGCAGCCTCTTCCACGACATCAGAAAACGGAAAGAATGCATCGGATGCCATTACTGAACCCTTTGCCCTGTCACCTGCCTGTCTTATGGCATTTTCCGCAGCCCATATTCGGCTAACCTGGCCAGGCCCTATCCCCGTGGTCTGTCCACCCTTTGCCAGAACTATGCCGTTGGATTTTATATGTTTTACCACCTTCCATGCAAAGAGAAGGTCTTTTAACTCCTCATCGGTAGGCGAAGCCTTTGTGACCACCTGTATATTACTGTAAAGCCCGTTATCCTCATCCTGTATTAAAAGTCCATCCCTGACACTTTTGAACTCTATGCTGTCACCCCTGTCAACCATTGTTTCTGTCTTTATTATCCTGAGGTTCTTTTTCTCTTTTAACTTTTTCAAGGCTTCATCCTCATAGTCTGGTGCTATTACCACCTCGAGGAAAAGCTCTCCCAGCTTCTCAGCCACATCCAGAGTAACAGTCCTGTTAAAGGCCACAATGCCGCCAAATATGGAGACTGGGTCTGCCTCATAGGCCTTCGTGTACGCCTCCATAAGGTCAACTCCTATCCCTGCTCCGCATGGGTTCTGGTGCTTTAAGGCAACACAGGCAGGCTCATCAAACTCCATGACAGCCTTCATGGCCGCTTCTGCATCACCGATATTGTTATATGATAGTTCCTTGCCCCAGAGAATTTCCGACGATGTTATGCTTGCCCCTGTCTTGATTGGTTTCTCATAGAAAGCCGCAGTCTGATGCGGGTTTTCGCCGTATCTTAAATTCTGTTTCAGGTCGTAGGCTAAAGTTAGCCTTTCCGTATACTTTTCACCGGTCAGACCTCTAAAATAGTCAGCAATCAGGCTGTCATAATAGGCTGTAAGGGCAAAGGCCTTTCTGGCAAGGTACATCCTTTTTTCCAGAGAGATGCCCCCTTTTTTTATATCATCAGTTACCCAATTATAATCCGTCGGGTCTGTAAGGACTATGACGTCCTTGAAGTTCTTGGCAGCAGCCCTGATCATAGACGGGCCACCTATATCTATATTTTCTACGGCCTCCTCGATGGCAACATTCCCCTTTGAAACAGTCTCTTTAAATGGATACAGGTTTACAACAACCATATCTACAGGCTTGATGGACAGGTTCTCCAATGTCCTCATGTCGTCCTCATTTTCCCGCCTGGCCAGTATACCCCCATGGACCTTCGGGTGCAGCGTCTTTACCCTGCCATCCATAATCTCTGGAAAACCTGTGACCTCAGATACATCCATCACGCCTATGCCATTTTCAGCTAAATACCTGGCCGTGCCACCGGTAGAAACTATTACAAATCCAAGGTCCACCAGTTCTTTAGCCAGTTTCTCAATTCCTGTCTTGTCATACACACTTATTAATGCCCTCAATGTGTTTCCTCCTTTTCTATTATCACATGGCTGTCGTCCAGATGAATCCTGTTTTTAGAAAACAGCCTTACCACATAAGGCAGGAGTTTATGTTCCTCCTCAAGGACCCTTGCCTTAAGTGTCTCTACAGTGTCACCGTCCTTCACCTCCACCACCCTCTGCTCTATTATCGGGCCAGCATCTACGCCTCTTGTCACAAAGTGGACCGTGCACCCGGTGTATCTGGCACCTGACTTTAATACCGCCTCATGGACCCTGTCCCCATACAACCCTTTGCCGCAGAATGCAGGTATTAACGATGGATGGATATTTATAATCCTGCCGTGGAATTCATCCACTATCCATCCAGGAAGTATTGTCAAAAATCCGGCAAGTACAACCAGGTCTGGATGAAGAGAGGCAATCTCACTCTTGAGTACCGGAAAGAACCTCTCGTTTAATTCTTTTTTGTCAAGAAGTATGCCCCTTATTGCGTTTTTTCTCGCTCTCTCCAGGGCGCCGCATTCCCTGTCTACTATCAATGCAACTACCTCTCCATCTATATAGCCGGACTTTACCCCGTCTATAATGGATTGAAAGTCGGTACCGTTGCCTGATGCCAATACCGCTATCCTGAAACTCATACTATCTCAACTCCCTCTCTTCTTACAATATTTCCTATAATATACGCCTTTTTCCTCATGTTATCAAGCACTGTCAGGACCTTGTCAGCACTTTCTGGAGAGGTAATAAGTATGAGTCCTATACCCATATTAAATGTCCTGAACATCTCTCTTTCCTCAATCTCACCAGCATCACCTATGAAATAGAAGATGGGTTGGACAGGCCATGTACCCTTCCTTATTATTGCGCCAAGCCCATCGGGCAATATCCTTGGTATGTTGTCATAAAACCCTCCACCTGTGATATGTGCAACCCCCTTTATCTCAACCTCTTCAATGAGCTCCAGCACATCCCTTACGTATATCCTGGTTGGCTTTAAGAGTTCTTCGCCCAGCGTGGTACCCAGGCTGCCTATATACGAGTCCACATGGCATCCCATCTTTTCAAACAACACCTTACGGGCAAGGGAAAATCCGTTGCTGTGAAGCCCCGATGATGGAAGTCCTATAATTATATCCCCCTCCTTAATCCCTCTCCCTGTGATAATCCTGTTCTTCTCTACCACCCCCACAGCAAAACCGGCCAGATCGAACTCGTCGCCGGAGTAAAAGTCGGGAAGTTCTGCTGTCTCACCACCCAGAAGGGCACATCCTGCCATCTTGCATCCATCTGCTATACCTCTTATTACCGCAGCAGCCTTTGCTGCGTCCAATTTTGATGTGGCAAAATAGTCTAAAAAGAAAACCGGCCTGGCCCCAGAGCACACCACGTCATTTACACACATGGCCACCAGGTCTATGCCTATGGTGTCATACCTGTCTGCCATAAAGGCTACCTTCAGCTTTGTCCCTACCCCATCTGTGCCTGATACAAGCACAGGCTCCTTCATATTTGAGAGTTCAAAGAGGCCTGCAAATCCTCCCACGCCTGCCATGACGCCAGGTATATACGTCTCTTTAGCCACAGGCTTTATCATTTCAACAAGCCTGTTGCCCTCATCTATATTTACTCCCGCTTTTCTGTAGTCCAATTCTTTACCTCCTCATATATGATTTCACTGCACAAAGTAGGTAGAGTAAAACGCCCTCTTGCACCCAAATCATACATGTAAACCATTCATCCTAAGCGGCGGCCTCTTAATGTAGGTAGGCCTGGCCACCTCCGGGATCTCCATAGGGTATTTACCTGTGAAGCATCCTGTACAGTAACCATGACCCTTCAATGACCTTATCATGCCGTTCACAGAAAGATAGCCAAGGCTGTCCACACCTATCGTCTGTTTTATCTCATCCACTGTGCTGTAAGAGGCCACAAGCTCCTCCTTCGTAGGTATATCTATACCAAAATAGCATGGAGAAATCACAGGCGGCGCCGCCACCCTCATATGCACCTCTTTTGCGCCGGCGTCTCTGATCATTTTAACAAGTCTCCTGCTGGTATTTCCCCTGACTATGGAGTCATCCACTACCACAAGCCTCTTGCCCCTTATCCTTTCTTTTAAGACGTTGAGTTTCAGCCTTACACCAATCTCACGGAGCTTTTGCTCCGGCTCAATGAATGTCCTCCCAGCATATCTGCTCTTTATAAGGCCCTCGCCCAATGGTATGCCGCTCACCTCTGCAAAACCGATAGCAGCAAAGGTCCCGGAATCGGGCACACCTATCACCATATCAGCATCGGCAGGACACTCTTTGGCCAGTGTCCTGCCAAGTTCTTTCCTGGCCTCATAAACATTGAGGCCTCCAAGCACTGAGTCAGGCCTGGCAAAGTATATATATTCAAAGATGCAGAGATTATTGCTTGACTCCATATACCTGTAGCTCTTTATATCCCCGTTTTCTATTACCACTATCTCTCCGGGTTCTATATCCCTTATATACTCTGCCCCGATGATGTCAAAGGCCACAGTTTCCGACACAATACAAAGACTATCCCCAAGCCTACCCAGAGACAGCGGCCTTAAGCCCCACGGGTCCCTGAAACCTATGAGCCTGTCCTGAGTTAAAAGGGTTATGGAATATGAGCCCTTTACCTCACCCATGCACCTCATTATAGCGCCTACCAAACCGTCATCATGATACCTCGCCAGCAAATGCAGGAAAAGCTCACTGTCCGTTGTTGTCTGGAGTATACTCCCGTTGTCTTCCAGATAATCCTTTATCTCTTCACTGTTTACCAGATTGCCATTATGGGCCAGGCCCATATAACCCTCCCTGTACCTTACCACCAAAGGCTGGGCATTTATCACACCGCTTCCTCCTGCGGTGGAATACCTGACATGTCCTATGGCCATGGTACCTTTCAGTGTATCAATAACACCGCCCTTAAACACCTCTGAGGCCAGGCCTTCATCCTTATAAAACCCTATTGTCTCACCATCAGACACAGCAATACCGGCACTCTCCTGTCCCCTGTGCTGGAGGGCATTTAATGCATAATAGGTAAGCCTTGACGCATCCGGTGTCCCTGCTATACCAAAAACCCCACAGGCCTCTTTCAGCATGGTGGATTACCCCTCTTTAAGTTTCTCAGTCTCTCCAATGAAAAAGCCAGGTCAATGCCGGTAAACCTCAGTGCACAGCCTCCTACCCTTCCCAGTACGGCCGTCTCAATCTCTCTGTCTTCAGCCATGGTAATGAGCGTACACAGCATGTTTTCTTTAACAGTTACTACAATCCTTCCCGGATACTCTGAGAAGAGCTGTACCACCCTGTCACCTTCAGGCAAGACAATATCGGCACCACGATTGCCCAAAAGAGCCATCTCCACCAGTGTCACAAAAAGTCCACCGTCAGATACATCGTGGGCTGCATTTATGATGCCGCATGCTATAAGGTCCCTCAGGAACTTCTGAGTCCTTTTTTCCAGTCTAAGGTCTATAGGATAGAGGGCACCACCATCTATGCCCATAACACTATGCATAAATTCACTGCCACCCAGCTCGGGCTCGTTTCTACCAAGAAGAACCACAATGTCTCCCTCATCCTTAAATGCTGCATCCATTCGCTTATTAATGTCCTCTATAAGGCCGGCCATACCAATAAGAGGAGTGGGATACACTGATACGCCTTCAGTCTCATTATAAAAGCTTACATTACCGCTTATCACAGGTATGCCGAGGATGTTGCAGGCCTCAACTATTCCTCCTACGGCCTCTTTAAACTGCCAGTATGCCTCGTCCTTCTCCGGGTTGCCAAAATTGAGTCCATCCGTTATCCCTATCGGTGTTGCGCCAACGCAGGAGATGTTCCTGGCAGCCTCAGCCACAGCCCTTTTAGCCCCTTCCCTGGGGTCAATGTAACACATAAGGGAGTTGCAGTCTATACTCAAGGCTATCCCCTTTCTGCTGCCCTTTACCCTGAGCAGGGCAGCATCGCATCCTGGAGGTATTACCGTATCAGTCCTCACCATGTGGTCATACTGTTCGTACACCCAGTTCTTGTCTGAAATGTTAAGGTTAGAGAGGACCTTTTCACAGACCTCTCTTATGTTTTCTGTATGCGCAACCTCTACATTTTGAACTTCATCTACATAGGCAGGCCTTTTTACCTCTCTGTAATACACGGGGGCTCCGTCGGCCAGGCTTTTTACAGGTAGACTTACCACTGTCTCTCCCTTGTACATCACTGTATACATCCCATCGTCCGTTACCTCACCTATGACGCTGGACACAAGTCCCCACTTTGCAAATATCCCCTCTACAATATCTCTCTTTTCAGGCTCTACTATTATGAGCATCCTCTCCTGGGACTCGGAGATAAGTATCTCTGCAGCCGACATCCCATCCTCTCTCAGAGGCACCCTGTCCAAATTCAGTATCATGCCGCAGTTGCCGCGCGCTGCCATTTCAGATGAAGAGGATACTATACCTGCCGCTCCCATGTCCTGCATTCCTACTATGGCGTCATGCTTCAAAAGCTCGAGACATGCCTCCAAAAGCAGCTTTTCCATAAATGGGTCTGGCACCTGTACTGCTGACCTCTTTTCCTCATTTTCCCTTTCCAGTTCCTCCGAGGCAAAACTTGCACCACCTATACCATCCCTGCCGGTAGTTGAACCAACCAGCATTACCAGGTTGCCCCTGCCTTTTGCCGCACCTTTTTTGATATCCTTCTGGTCTATTATGCCTACGCACATGGCATTTACCAAAGGATTACCTTTAAATGAATTATTAAAAGAAGTCTCTCCACCCACTGTCGGTATACCCACACAGTTGCCGTAATCACCAATACCTTTGATAATATTGGAGATGAGGCGCACTGTGTGCTCGTCATCTGGGTATCCAAACCTCAAAGAGTCTAAGACAGCTATCGGCCTGGCCCCCATAGCAAATATATCCCTCAATATTCCACCCACACCTGTAGCTGCCCCCTCATAAGGCATAACAGCAGACGGGTGGTTATGGCTTTCCACCTTCATGACAATGGCCTGGCCATCTCCAATATCCAGTATCCCGGCATTCTCCCCGGGCCCCTGTATCACCCTTTCCCCTTTTGTCGGGAGCAACTTTAGCATCTTTTTTGAATATTTATATGCGCAGTGTTCTGACCACATAACCGAGTACAGGGCAAGCTCCGTCTCATTGGGCTCTCTTCCTATCTGCTCAACTATGAGATCATACTCTTTCCGAGTAAGGCCCATCAGGTTCATATCCTCACCCCCAGCGAATTTAAGGCTGACATAAATATATAAAGTCCATCGGTTGCACCCAGTATCTCCTCAGAGCATCTCTCAGGATGAGGCATCATACCAAGGACATTACCTTTCCTGTTTATTATGCCGGCTATACGGTCCATAGAACCATTGACATCCTCTGTATACTTAAATACGATTTGATTATTCTCATAAAGGCTCTTAAGGGTATCACTAT
Organism: Calorimonas adulescens; assembly: GCF_008274215.1. Taxonomy (NCBI): domain Bacteria; kingdom Bacillati; phylum Bacillota; class Clostridia; order Thermoanaerobacterales; family Thermoanaerobacteraceae; genus Calorimonas; species Calorimonas adulescens. The sequence goes on from NZ_VTPS01000005.1 coordinate 46,964, forward strand.
CTGCATAATAATTGCCCTCTGCGTGGGCTATGGGCATCCGTAACACTTTCCCCTTGAGCCCCCTTGTAAATACGGTTTCCTGCTCCACCGTCACATCAACCCATCGGCATATAAACTTCATACTGGTATTTCTTAAAAGCACACCAGGCAAAAGCCCAGCCTCACAGAGAACCTGAAACCCATTGCATATTCCTACAAGTAACCCACCATCGTCTGCAAACCTCCTGACATCCTTCATTATGGGTGACAGAGCAGCCATAGCCCCAGGCCTCAGATAGTCCCCGTACGAAAAGCCCCCTGGAAGGACCAGGAGATCTACATCAGGCAGTCTCTCTTCCTTGTGCCATATATAGACCGTGTCAATACCTGCAACGTCATTTAGTACATGAAAGCAGTCGCTGTCGCAGTTAGACCCGGGGAAGACCACCACTCCAGCTTTCATCTTGACACCTCCATGTCGTAGGAGTACTCTTCTATGACAGGATTTACCAGGAGCTTTTCACATATTGCCCTCACCGTATCGTTGGCCCTGTCAATGTCATCACCGCCTATACTGACCTCGATATGTTTTCCTATCCTTACATCCTCCACATCATAGCCAAGACCTTTAAGTGAATTCTTAACGGCCTGGCCCTGGGGGTCCAAGACCCCCTTCTTCAGACTTATCCTTATATTAGCCTTTATCATAGCACACTCTCCCCTGTAAGCCTCTTTAATATCTCATTGTAAGCCTCTTCAACACCGCCCAGATCCCTTCTGAACCTGTCCTTGTCAAGTTTTTCCATGGTGTTCTTATCCCAGAACCTGCATGTATCGGGAGAAATCTCATCAGCCAGAATTACTTCCCCATGATACCTTCCAAACTCCAGCTTGAAGTCGGCCAGTATGATATCCTTATGCAGAAGGTAGTTTGAGAGCACCTCGTTCACTTTTAAAGCCATACCTCTTATTGCAGCCATTTCCGCATCAGTGGCCAGGCCCAGAGCCCTTATGTGGTCGTCATTTATCATGGGATCACCAAGCTCATCGCTCTTGTATGAATACTCTATAACGGGAAATGGAAACTTTATCCCTTCATCAAGCCCCAGCCTCTTTGCTATACTTCCTGCGGAATAGTTCCTCACTATTACCTCTACCGGTACTATCTCCACTCTTTTTACAAGCATTTCCCTCCCCGAGAGCAGCCTTATAAAGTGTGTAGCCACTCCATTTTCCTCTAACAACTTAAAAAAGTGGGCCGATACCTTGTTGTTCACTATGCCCTTGGACACTATAGTGCCCCTCTTCACACCATTAAAGGCAGTGGCATCATCCTTATACTCCACCATAAGCTCATCAGGATTGTCGGTTGAATAGACCTTTTTGGCCTTTCCTTCATATAACAGCTCCATTTTTCCTCCTCCTTATCAGATATTTGCGCCTTTTTATCTCCACAGTCAAATCAAACCCATCCAATACCGCTTTCTTTGACATCAGAATAGAGTCCAAAATCACAACTATGACAGCACCTTTTTCCTCATCTCTTCCCTGTACCTCTTCAGTGCTTCTCCCACCTCGCTGTTACCCAGTGCAATAATCTCAGCCGCCAGCAAGGCTGCATTCTCCGCATTGTCTATACCTACCGTAGCAACAGGCACCCCCTTCGGCATCTCCACTATAGATAATAAAGAAACCATACCGTCTAAGGGTACAGACTTTATAGGTACACCTATAACTGGTATGGTCGTATGGGATGCTATTACACCGGCTAAATGAGCAGCCTTGCCCGCTGCCGCAATAATACAGTCATATTCCCCTTCGGAAGCTATTGCAAAATCCCTTACCTCTTCCGGAGTCCTGTGGGCAGATAATACCTTTACATCGCAGGAAATACCCATTTTCTCCAAAATCTTAAGGCCTCCATCTATTTTCGGCAGGTCTGACCTGCTCCCAACAATAAAGGCAATCTTCTTAAACACGAACATTCCTCCTCCAACAAAAATAGCCCTTAAGGGCGTATAACACCCCCAAGGGCCTATATTCTCACAGGCTCTTTAAAGTGTTACACCCATAGCCAGGGAAGTTTACGGCTTCCCGGTAGAGACCCCTGAACCATATTATCAGGGTTATATGAGTGCATTGAATTGAGATATCTATATATTAACAGATGAATATCTCACTGTCAAGAGATTATACGAATAATTTTATTCATGCATCATATAACGTTCGTATTTTATGCAAATATTATGCTTTACTATAGATGTGTTCAGAAATATATTAAGGTGTTAAGTTAGTATTTTATATGCTAATATTTATTAATATATATCAGCAACCTCCATCAATCTCTTTAACATAGTAACCGCCTGTGCTCTGGTAGCAATTTGATCTGGACCAAACATATTCTGCGGTAGACCATTGACTATACCTAAATTATAGACATTATTTACTGCCTCCAAAGCCCATGCACTGATCTTATCCTTATCATTAAACTCTGCCAAAGCCTTTTCAAGTTGCTTGCCTGTTGCATATTTATATGCCCTAAATATCATTAACGCCATTTCTTCTCTAGTGATGTTTTTGTTCGGCATAAAGTGTTTATCGTCTATACCTGTTATTATACCCGCTTTATATGCTGCGCTTATATCACTGTAATACCATGCGTTACTGGATACATCCTCAAAACGTGCTTGTGTAGAATCGTCGTCCAATTTTAAAGTCCTGACCAATAATGATGCAAACTGAGCTCGTGTGATACTCCGGTCTGGAGCAAAATTAGCCTCATCTATGCCCATAGCTATGTGTCTAGCTGCCATTATTTTTATATCATTTTGTGCCCAATGATTTACAGTATCGGCAAATGTTTTATCGTATTCCATAACCACGTATTTGCTAAAGTGGGTTGTTTTGAAAATAATACTGTCCTCATCAACCACTTTACCACCAATATACACGAACTTACCCGCATCATCTATATAATATACTCCAAGTAGATCCCTGTTTGCACCACTGCCATTATATCTTATTTTCACCGTAACCGGATGATTATTAAAATTGACTTTGCTGCTCTCATTATTATTTACGACCTCCAGGTTGATATCATATACATCCGAAGCAGCTTTATAACCTTTAAGGTCTTCCTTAATTTCAGCTTCTTTAAGCGGTTGAGAGCTTACTTTTACATGGAGAATTGCAAATTCATCCATGTTCTTAAGTTCATCTAAAGGAAGTTCAATATCAACATTTTCTCCTTTTATTGATAGTGTGTCATTATTAATATTCATTATATCTCTCAGGTTTATATTTACTTCATTACCTGTAGAAATACTAACGCTAGAATCAACAATATCTGCGATTGGTGTATTATGATCATTGTCATTGCCTCTGTCCCTATTTTTCCCACCACCACTTGATGTATGTGTGATTGTAACTATGCAACTATCTGTCTTATCACCATCTACAGTGGTAACAGTTATTGTTGCTGTGCCTTCTGATACTGCTGTTACTGTACCGTCCTCACCAACTGTTGCTACAGCTCCATTGCTTGATGACCAGGTCACTCTCTTATCTGTTGCATTCTCAGGCTCTACTGTGGCTATAAGCTTATATGTCTCTCCAACCTTCAGATCTAAGGTCTCTTTGTCTAAGGTTACACCTGTTACCGGTACTGTAGTTGGTGCAGATATTGTAATTTCTCTTGTATCTCTGACCCTAATTCTCTGACCACCACTGAATCCACTAGGGAATCCAACAGCTGTTAAATAGTCACCCACCTTTAATTCCGGTAATGGTCCACTTTGATTTATGATATATCCGTCCACAAAGACCAGAGCCTGGCCACTGCCATCATCAATATAGAATGATGTATCGTTGTACCATTGTTTCAAATATCCTGAGGTCTTTATAAGTTTACCCTGGTTTTCAGGTTTAGATGCGTCTCCCGTCTTAATCTCTTTCGGCAGTAGAGGATCTGTATGGCCAACCTTAATAACATCAACATTATATTTATCAAATGTCAGTTCGTCATTGTTTTCAAATACTGTCCTTCTACCGTATACCCTTACAATATCCCCTGGTTCAAGTTCAGCATTTTCAGGCACTTCATTAAATGCCATTATTCCACCTGTCTCATCCTGTAGATAAAAGGCATCAAAGAATACTCCAGCACCACTTGTAACAACTCCTCTGACCACACCATAAGTTCCTTCAGGCTTATTACGAAAATCGCCAATAGGTGTAAGTGTAATATCATTCTTAGCCAGCCAGTTAAGCAGGTTTAGTGTAAGCAGCTCATTGTCACTGCCAGAACCATATTCATAATTTGAGAAGAAACCTCTACCCGTAACTGCAATGCGGCCATTTCCTATTTCCTGCACGGCCAATATTGGCATTTTTGAAGGATCGCTATATTTGTATGTGGTATCACTGGTATATCCTACCTGGTCAGTCTGATAGCTTGTCGGGTTTGCATAAGCCAAGATTGTAACGCCATCATCGTTTGTTAACTCTTGATTGTTTCTATCCACCAGAGAAGCTCCACTGAAATACCTTAGATTCTGGACACGGTCAACGCACATATTTATCTCATTATCCTCTCTCGGGAAGTTCTGTATCAGAACCGCCCATGGAGATTTGTCTCCTTGATATTGCCTTGATGAATCATTTTCGTATATGTCGTCGAAGTTAATATGAATATTTGCACCTATATTATCAAGTAAAGGATTGCTTACTGTAGGATCATTGTTGTTACTCCCTTTACCAGTGTAAAATAAACCTCCACCATTTTTAACAAAGTCAGAAACATATTGCATTTCTTCATTGGTAAGGTAATTAACAGAACCAATTGGCTGAGTCATAATAAGAACATCTATATTATTCAAAGAATCAACAGTGAATTTGGAAGTATTCTGTACCACTGTAAAACCTGCTTGCCTTAGTTGATCCTGAAGCTCTGTCAGGTTGCCATTAGCATAATCATTGTTATGACCCATGTCTATCATAACTGTTATTCCAAGAGGTTCGTTTACTTTTAAAACAACACTGGCCTGATTATCCGAATCATTATCACCTGAAGGAGCATTTAGTATTTTAGCTATTATAGTTATAGAACCGGCTACATCAGGTGTATATTTTAAAGTTGCAGTAGCATTACCTTTAGGTGATATTGAAGGTACAGTTACAGTACCTATTAAATTTTCATCAGATACAGAGTTTTTGTAAAAAGCAACCTCAATATTGTTTATGGTTTCTACACCCAGGTTTGAAAGTCCTGCAGATAATGTTACCTCTGTATCTACAATACACTGTTCAGGTGAAGTCCCTAATCCCACCATCTTTAAGTCAACCGGCACTTCTGGTGTCCAGAATGGGGCGGAATATGCCCTCTGCCCGTCTTCTTGGGTTACCTTTATAACATACCAGTTATGTCCTGTAGAATCTATAGTGAACTCTCCTTCATAGCTTGTACCAGCGGGGTCAATACTTTCGATAGTCTTACCGGTATTGGTAATCAACTCTATGTTCTTAATTTCATCATTTGTCTTAAAATTAGTCTTCTTAACCCAGTCGTAGGAATCATCTTCCTGAACATCATCCCAGACCTTTACTTTAAAATTTATTTTCCCATCGGACGGAAGTTCACTGCCCATTGGATAACCATTGGCTGTCACTTCTAACCTGAGGTTGGGGTCTTCAACCATGTATACCCTCATATTCTTCATGGCATCAAGAAGTGAATCTGGGGTCAATCTGTCTGCCAGCACAACAGTCCTTCTTGGGGTCTGACCCCACGTAGCATCGTGATTGTCCTCGCCAAATGTCGGCGCCACATGCCAGCCTATGTCCAGTGCTTTATAGTAAATATAATCTGTGTTGACATAAGAATACTCTCCGGAGCCGTTGCCTACCTCCATTATGGAAAAAAGCTTGTCTACATCCGGCTGATAAGGTACAAATCCCCCAAAAGAACCTTCAGGCATTCCGGGGTGGTTAAATTGTGCCACGGCTTCCGGATGAGTCAAAACCCAGGCATAAAACTTTTGAAGGTCCTGGTAAGCCCCACCCTCCTGAATTCTATCTATAAAATTCTCTGTCCCCAGCACGTTTGAATGTCCCCATGTAGTTGACGTCATTTCAAATGACGGGAATACAACAAAGTTTCCACTTTTTATTTCAGGATTATTGGTGTACTCACTTGACAGCTGCTTTTCCAATTGCCAGTCGTTTCCACCCTTTCTTTCAAAAAGAGTGCTGCTGCCAGGTGCATTGACACTGTCATTGGGTCTTAATGAAGGATCTATATCATGGGAATGTTCTGAAAAAGTAAACCAATCGTAGTTGTGGGCTATTGCAGCCTTAAGCGCATCTTCCGGGTTACCTCTTGCATCATGGGAAATTTCAGTATGGTTGTGGGTTGTGCCGACAAAATGCTGGAGAGCTCCCTCCTCCATAATAGTGAATTCCCATGTAATGCTGCTCTCGTTGCCTCTCAAATCCTTTACGGATAAACTGACAGTATGTTTTCCCATATTAAGGTCGCTTTCAGGCTCATATTTTAGATTGCCATTTTTAAAAGTTGCGTCCGGCTTAATATCATTTTCGTCAAGAGTGAACACTATGCTACTTTCATCAATACCCGAAGGGTCTGTTACCGTTGCTGATATTATAGGACGGGCTGAAAATATCACACTGTCCTCAACAGGTAAAATATTAGATATAGACGGTCCTGTAGTATCCGCTGTTATATTTATACTGTATGCCCCGGTCTCAGGTTTTCTGGCTGTGTTTTTCCCGTCACTTGCCTCTATATAATACTCAATACCTGATGTAGTTATAACTTCACCTGGTATTATTGCTGTATAATTGGTACCGGTTGCTGTCATGTCTATGGATGTGAAATCCTGACTATCTTTTACGCGATAATACAACTTTGCTGTCGGGATATTAAGGTCATCGGTAATCACTGCATTTATAGTTATATCAGTTCCCGCCTCTCCCTCTGTAACAGGGGTATGAGTTATTACGGGTGGGGTTGTATCTTCCGGCGGTGCACCAATCGCCAGGTCTCCAGGAACCCTTATTTTTATTTCATATGTGTCTTTGTATATTGCAGGTATGCCATAGACTGTTACATAATTACCTACTGCTATAAAATCAGGTAATGTAAATTTAGGTTGATTGTATATCTGAACCCTGTTTTCTCCCCTGGAATCTGTAACATAAAAATTAGTGCCGGAAATGCTGTCCACCTTTACATTTTGTACCTCAACCAATGTACCTTGAATTTTAGTATCCTTGACCTGGTCCAATGTAATAACATGGGGTGTTGGTAGTTGTACACCCTGTTGTAATATTTCAACACCATTGCCGGAAAAACTCAACTCTCTTTCTCCATTGTATGTGGTCATTTTACCGGTAACCCTCAGCCTATAACCCAGGTCAAAGCTGCTGTTTGCACCATAAATCAATACTCCCGAGGTATCATCTTGAATATATGCGTTACTTGTGCCAAATTTTGCAGTTATAATTCCCTCGACAGTGACATTATCGGTATTGTCCGGTAACGATTTAGCTTCAAGTATTGATATGGTGCCTCTGTTTATAGGCACATTTATCAGACTGCTCTCGGTGGTATCCTTACCGTCAGAGGCCACTATTTTGAATGATGAGGTGATAGAGCCTACTGTAAAACCGGCTGTATACGTCGTACCATTGTAGACAGCCATGCTTACAGTAGAAAACTCCTGGGCGCTATCGTTTTTATAGTATACCCATGCCTCAACCGTATCATCACTATCTATATCAGATATGTCAGCAAAGATAGAAATATTACTGTTGGGCTCTGGTTTCTCCGGTGTAAAATTTATATTTTCTATAGATGGTCTATTATTGGAAGGCGGATTTGGACCTTCGGATGGTTCTTTTGGCGATTGGCTGTTTTGCGGTTCAGGTGCTCCGGTAACAAAATCTGCTTTATTATCTTCCGTATCCCATCCGTTGCCGTTATTTTTTCCATCAGCAGTTGGATCTGAACCATCATTGGCTCTACGCTGAACACTGGTTGTATTGGATGGGGAACTGGTTGGACCCGAGCCTTCATAATCATTAGCGCCTCCATAGCCAACAAAATCAACAACATCCTCATCTGATTTACCTGTAATTGGTTGCGTATTTTTAACCAGAGCGACTTTGCCTTTTGTGCCCGACATATTTATGCTGCCAGCAGCATCTGGAGTTGGCAGTGCATCTCCGGCAGAACCACCAGATTCCTGCACCAGATAATAACCGTGTGATGCTATTGTGCCGCTAAGTACTGTTACATTCCACGAAGTTCCAGTTGCAGAAGCATACTGAACAGACCAGCCATCAAGTGAAACATCCTCTCCAGTTGGATTATAAAGCTCTATAAAGTCATTCCTATAAGGGACTTCAGAGATTCCACCTCCTCCATAAACTTCACTTATTACAACATGATCAGCGGCTGCTGCCTGTACATTATTTGAAGCAAAGAGGTTAAAAGGCATCATGCTAAATAACATAGCTAATATTAGAATTAAAGAAGCATAGAATCTATTACTCCTATTCAGTCTTATGAACATCATTATTCCTCCAATCCCACTGAATCTGATTACCCCCGGTTTTACTATGTTGTCTTGAATAGATAGAATTACAAAATTTGTAAAACATTACATAAAACCTGCTTAAAAAGCACTTGCCTGCACTTATCATCTCCCCCTATCTAATATCAGATGTCTTACAATTAATATTCTATATAAACCTTGAAAATCCTCCCTCATTATGTAAAAAATAAAAAATATATACTATACTTTATTACCTGATCCATCTGATATTAATAACTATTTTTCATCAAAATCAATGATTATTATACTCTAATTATTAGACAGTATTAGAACGTTTTATAATCAAATGGGTACTGCTAAAATCCCACAGGTAACCATAGGTCCCAGGGCATATATTTCATACTTCACATTATCTGCTATAATCTTTCCCCACATCTCTTCATAAAACCTATTATTGCAACTTTTAAAATAATAAATGCTATAAACATCACGATAACATACAAGAAACCCAAGGTTGGAGCAAATTTACGAACAAATGAAAAGGCAGCTGCAATATCAGACATTGGTTCCATCGCTTGCCAGCCTCTTCACATATATCCAATTGTTCCTTTTTTTACCCATCTCCTTTATGCCCATAAAAAGATTATATGCAACCAACAAACCCAATATAATAGTCCAATTCATTCATATTCTGGATTGTTTTAAATTATACATCCTATTTGTAAAATTACTGTTATCTTTATATTAAAATAAAGTTAAATCGGCTTGATGCAGAATCAAATTCATGGTAAAACTGTCATAAGGAGGTGTAGTCATAAATCATGAATGAAATTGAAATGGCATTAGGGTTTTATAAAGAGGAGTTTAATGCTGCAAAGCTCTATTCCTATCTGTCGCAGATTGAAAAAGACGAAGAAAACAAAAAGAAATTCAATGAGCTCTACCAGATAGAAGCAGAACATGTGAAGTTCTGGTATAAATTTTTGAAGGACAGGGGTTATACCCTTTCCGAGCGTGTCAGTTCATTTAGTCTGATCTGGTCTAAGTTTCTACGCTCTATACTTGGGCCACGTCTTTACACCTCTTTCTTAGAGATGACGGAGTCCACCAGTACAGAGACATATTACGAATTTTTAACCTCGGTAGAGATGTCCGATACTGAAAGGGAGAACCTGAAAAAGATAATAGAGGACGAACTTGACCATGAGAATTTTTTTGAGGGTGTACAGAATGCTCTACCTGTTGGTAACATAAGGGATTTTATAATGGGTATGAACGACGGTATAGTGGAACTGCTGGGCGCCGTGACAGGGTTGTCCGCTGTATATCCGACAAATCCTCTTTTCGTGGGTATAAACGGGCTTGTGGTCGGCCTGGCCGGAGCTCTCTCTATGGCCATAGGCACATTTATATCCGTAAGGTCTCAAAGACAGGTAAACGAAGGCATAAAGAAAAAAATGTCCCTTCTCTTCAGTGTATCCAAGGAGAGGGCCAAACGAGAACTTATCAATAAACTGGCTGAGTCAGGTATGCCCGAAGATATGAGCAACGAGGTTGCCGAAAGGATAGGGGAAAATGAGGATTCAATGATTGGGTTACTGGTCGAAGAGTCTGATGAGAATGAACTAAGGTCTGCTATCTTTACCGGCCTGGCCTACATCATCGGCGTTGTATTCCCTGTGCTGCCCTACTTCTTGATGGGTTCATCCTTCTCTGCCCTGGCTTTATCTGCGCTTTTAGCCGGCCTGGCCCTGGCCATTGTGGCCTCAGTAGTATCTCTGACCGCTGGAAACCCCAATATAAAGGGCAAGATTGCAGAGATGGTAATATCTGGCCTTGGTGCCGCAGTAGTATCATACCTCTTCGGTCTTTTGGTACAGGGTGTATTCGGAATAAGTGCATAGAATCTGTTACAGTTGGCATCAGGAGCACAATAATGTGGCTCCGGATGCCAGCTTCCTTCCCTATAGGCTATCTAAAGCACATCCCTGATTGCCTTGTACCACTCACGGCTCATCATGGCACATTTATTAGCAGAAATAAATAGGCCTCAAAGCGTCGATAATACAACTATCATATTTCATGTTTACTTCTCGATAATAAAAACTTAAATGCTGTTTTAATTAAAGTGATAATAAGAACCACTATCGTAATTTCAGCAACTAAAAAAGTTGGTTCTAGTAAATAATAAGTAGAAAATATAACATGAAGAATAATACTAACGATTATAATAGACAACAAAGAAATAAAACTTATAATTAAGTATTCATTAACACCTTTATATTTTTTGTTTCTATACTTAATAATGTTTAATACCAAATACATTACATTAATTATAATTAATAGATTGTCCATAAACGAGGTTAGAGTTGTAATATTGTGCGCTTTCTCAAAATAGAATTTTTGCTGTTCTGGATATGTATTAAACAATATAAACAGCTTATTTTTTGAAACCTCTAAATATAAATAAATTGCATTTAAAACATAGAAGATCAATAAATATAATTTAGCTAATTTGTTATCCTTTAAGTATATATAGTTTTTTAATTTAATTGATAAATTAGACATGATAAGCCCCCCAAGTAAATCTATTGCTAGCTCGTTGCAGAACACTACAACTCGCATAGATGCTACATTTTTATATATTGAAATGGCTGGATTCTCCTCATTTTGGGTATATATATTGTGAATATAACCGAACTCAAATTGAAAGGAGAATTCTATACAAAAAGCGTAGAAAGCTTTACTCAGAAAGACTCCCAGGGATTGTCTTCCATATAGTAAAATATTTAGAATATTGTGTATCACTGATGCTAATAGTAGATGTCATAGAATTGTTTTGCTTTTGAAAAACATAGCCACCATTGTATTGACCTCTATATTTAAACCCTTTGCTTTCTATAAATGAAATTATTGAATCGGCACCACCATCTGTTTTTGTTATATACCTTGCTGAATCTATCGGTACTACATTATTATTGGATAGCAGGAGATTAATGATACCTCTGAATATAGGTATTGGGTTGCCCTCCCGAAATATGGCGGAGCCGAAGATAAAATATAATGCTGCCAAAATTAAGGCTATTACAACGCAAAGAATTAATAACTTATTTTTCATTCACTTATTCCCCCCTCCTTTTTAAGGTAGTGTTAAAAGTATTTATATGCTATGATCTATATTACATTATATATCTTGCTTATGCGTATGCCTTTACCCCCTATTATTGCGGCAAACCTCTTTCCAAAAAGCGTGACCGTAAGAATTTCTTCGTTTATATCTGTGTAAATATGCATTGCCCTTTTTATGTCCATAACCTTACTTCTATGTACAAACCCTTCTATGCCTTCTTCTACTGATCTTCCTCATATCAGAAACCCTAAGTATGTCTTTGATCTTATTTTTACATATTATATCAATTATGGTTTGAGTACCAGGTAGAAAGCTTCTGTCTTGTATTATATATATAATATCGGGTGCCTCATCAAGCTGTGGCTAATTATGCTGCTTTTGTTGGCAGGATATTAAAACCCTTCATCGATAACTATCTTTGTGACTAAAACTGCTTATGATAAATACTCACAAATACGTTAATCGGTGTTTATTATTAAGGTTTTGCATATACTATCATTTACATAGTTATAATTATTTTTTTAAAACAGATTTATCTTATTAGATTAAACTTTTCTTAATATCAAGGAGAAATGTCAATAATAAATCAAATTATAGTATTCTATATATAATACATTATATATTGTAAATTATCATAAATCATTCTATAATATTTAAAATATAACTAAGGGTTATTATATATTGAACTCTGTGCCCATTATGTAATAACCCTTACTGCTAAATACAGCTAATATAAATCAGTTAGACCAATATTTATTGCATAAGTCTTAGCTTTCGTGGTAAGATAAACCATACCGCTAACTGCGGCGCTAACCTCTACGATGTCAAGTCCTTTGGTAATTCCGAGTGATGCACTAACAGAATATTTAAGAACAGCGGTTTGACTAATTCTTGCAGAAGTAGAAGTATTTTCGATATTAAATCCACCACCAATTATTTCTGCAACGCTAAAACCTGGTATATACATTATGGGTTGTCCAATGCTTTCAATTTGAATTGGTTTGTTATACGCATTGCTCCAAAGATATTTTACTTCGGTTGCAATATTAACTCTGAAAACTTTTTTATTGCTATTGATATCTCCTGCTTTTTTATCAATCGTTTTATATCTTATTTCTTCATCCTGGACCATCGGGCTATTTTTTAGTAACGAATATATTTCTTCATCGTTAATTTTTTTTGCTTCTTCAAAAGTAATTCCTTTTTGTTGAGCTATACTTGCAATATATCTTTCTTCTGTATTTGGAGCATAATCAAATGGATTAGTTGACTTCGTGTTGCTTTCGTGAGAAACAGTTGGCGTATTGATTATAGTATCTACAGAATATGTTTTATCTAAATCTTTATCTGCTGCATAAACCTCCATATTAAAATTTGCTGAAATTATGCTTAGAATTAACGCAATTGCAAAAATCACACCATACAGTTTTTTATATTTTTTAAACATGTCTTTCCCCTTTTCATTCTAATAAATTTATATAAACTAGGTCTATCGATTTACGACCATACTTATGCTTAGACAAATTACGTTTTAATGATCAATCCTCAATTTTCATCCCTCTTTCCTTAAAATATTGTGTTATGTTGTATAATAATACATGTAATTATAGTCAATTATAGATACCCATTGGACCCATCTCCTTTTGACTTTTCATATTTATATTATTCTACATAACTTTTTATTTTCCTGCATGTTTGGAACAACTGTTCGATTTCGAGGTATGAACGGTAGATCAAAGGTAAAATTAAATGAAAAATGTCGTTTATTATCAATGATTTAAAACTTAATTTTAATACAAATCGATATGCTTCTCCTCTATTTTTATCAGAATACTTTTCTTCTATATTTCGGAGCAAATACTATGTGATATTTACAATTCCATTTGGTATGTGATAAACTATGAATATCATTATTCATAATGATAATAACCTTCTTGTGATTTTTAATTTGTAGTTGACAGACCACAAATCTATTTTATCACCTGGAGGTTATTTTTGGAGAATCATCGCCAAAGCTTCACTGAACCCCTGGCCGAACCAGGGGTATTCATATACAAAAAGAGGCCTGGCCGCCTCCCGCCTTCAGACACCGTGAGAAGGCTCTACTTTGAACTCCTGACCCTGTTAAACGGTACCTGCCTTCCGCTAAAAACGTCAATGACGTCGAGGAATATCATGGCAGCGGTGTCTGACAGATGGCCCGATACAGCGGATGACATAGCTGTATTCACAGACTGCTACGAAAAGTTGAGATATGAAAAGAAAACCATGGATGCCGAGGAGCTAAAGTATGCCAAGACCCTTTTCGACAACATAAAAAGTTTTATAATATCACCTGACACAAAAGGAGATGTAAAATATGCACGTGATGATAGAAAACAGGGATTATGAATTTCCTGCAGGTACAAAAATCATAGATATGGCAAGAGAGGTATTAAAGGACAAATACACAAAGGTACTCGCAGCCACACTGGACAACAGATTTGTAAATCTCCATCAAAAGGTAGACAGGGACTGCAGCATAGGGTTTATTGACCTCTCAGGTGAAAACGGCGAAAGGATATACGCCAGGAGCCTTGCCTTTGTACTCTCTAAGGCTGTCAAGGACCTTTATCCTGAGGGTACCCTTACCGTAGAGCACTCCCTTGGTAATGGTCTGTACTGTGAAATAAACAATGTCAGGATAACGGAGACAATAGCAAGCAAATTGGAGGCCAGGATGGCTGAAATCGTAAAACAGGATATCCCGTTGATTCCAGAGACCGTCCCTGTTGATGAGGCAATAGAACGGTTTTCAAAGGAAGGTTCCCGTGAGAAGGCCGAAATAATAGGATATTCCAGCAAGAAATCTATTGATATTTACTCTATAGACGGCTATACTGACTGTCTTTACGGCCCACTCGTACCGTCCACCGGTTATTTGAAGCTATTCAAGCTCAGGTGTTATCTCCCCGGACTTTTAATCCTCTATCCCCACGGGGATAGCCCGGATACAATACCCCCATTCAGGGACCTGCCGAAGCTGGCAGCAGTATTTAAAGAGAGTGAAAACTGGGGAAGGATACTTAATATAAGCTATGCAGCATCTTTGAACAGGGATATTGAAACAGGCCAGGCCAAAGACCTCGTCCTTATTTCCGAGGCACTCCATGAAAAAAAGATAGCTGAGATAGCAGACATGATATCCAGAAATAGCGAAGGTACAAGGCTGATATGTATAGCAGGGCCCTCATCCTCTGGAAAGACTTCCTTTTCCAAAAGGCTCAGCATACAGCTCCGTGTTAATGGTCTGCGGCCGCTCCCCATATCCCTTGATAACTTTTACCTCCCAAGGGAATTATGTCCAAGGGATGCAAATGGTGAGTATGACTTTGAGTCCATTGAGGCCCTCGACCTTAACCTCTTTAACGAGACCATGAAGTCGCTCATACAGGGGAATGAGGTGAGGCTACCGGTCTTTACATTTAAGTCCGGCATAAGAGAGTTTACCGACCCCATAAGAATCGATGAAAACCAGCCAATAATTATAGAGGGAATCCATGGACTAAACGAAAGACTGACCTCTTCCATACCCAAAAACATGAAATTTAAGATATATATAAGTGCGCTGACTCAGATAAATATTGATGAGACCAACAGGATACCCACTACATACAGCAGACTGATACGCAGAATAGTAAGGGATTATAAGTTCAGGGGTGCCTCAGCCCTGGAGACACTTAAGATGTGGGATGAGGTAAGAAAGGGAGAGGAAAAAAACATATTTCCTTACCAGGAGGAGGCCGACGTAATGTTCAACTCCTCACTGCCATATGAGCTTCCGGTATTAAAAAGATATGCAGAACCACTGCTCATATCAGTGCCCGACACAGTACCGGAATATTCTATAGCCTCTACGCTCCTTAATATACTGTCCTTTTTCCTTCCCATGGATGATGAGTCTTTCATACCTCATAACTCTATACTGAGGGAGTTTATTGGCGGGAGTTGCTTCGACGTTTATTAGGCGGGTCAACAAGGGTCATGGCCAGACCAGCAAACATGATGAGCATACCAACTATTGAATTAGGGCTGGGCACTTCGTTTAAGACCAGTGCCCCAAGTATAACCCCAAACGTCACCTCCTGGGTGGATATAAGGCTGGCATAGGTAGGATGCACATACCTGACACCTGCGTTGTACAGCGTGTGGCCCATGGCCGTAGGCAAGAGCCCAAGAAGTATTATTGATACTATGTGGACAGCTCTCAATGGGATCACAAAGCCCACGAGAGAGAATGGGAGCAAGAATATGGCTGCAAAAAGATACACCCAGAACACATATTTCAGGAGTGGATAATTATTTCTCTCTCTCCTTCCGGCAACTGAATATAGAGCATAGCATATAGCAGAAATCACAGCCATGGAATCTCCCATCAGCATCTTGATGTTTATGGTAGCCTCAAATCCAGCCAGCACCACCATTCCTATCAGTGTAACAGCTATGCCGGCGTACTTGTATGCCGGCAGCTTTTCTTTAAGTATATAAGCAGTCAAAATTGTCACAAACACTGGAGACAGATAGACCAGACTCAATGAATGGGCTATAGTGGTATAAAACAATGACTGATTGTAAAAATAAAAATGAAAAGCCGTTATAAGGCCATAGATAAAGAACTTTGTGTACTCCTCTTTCTTTAGCGACATGTGAATCCCGGTGAACCTTGCTGCAATGTATATGAAAAATGAACCGGCAAAAAGCCTTAAGGACGCAATCTCAGCAGCCGGAATCCCAACAGCCAGACGTGTAAAAATGGCACTGGTCCCAAAAAAGAAAGTGCCTATGAGCGTCAGCAGCAAACCCCTTTTTGAATCCTCCATAATCTCTACCCCATTATTTTTTATCTATGCGACCATTATATCATAGAATCACAATCAGTATTATAAAACAATTCTTTTATATATGGCAGCGGCATACCGGCTTCTAACTAAATGTTGCTCATAGTATAACTTAAAATGGAGATAATATCTACTGTAGAAATCATGGAGGTGAAAACATGGCAAAGCGAGTAGCTGTAGAGAGCTCACTGACCGATGTAAAAAATTATCTCTCTCAAAAAGGATATGAGGTCATAGATATATCTGACAACTCACCAGAATCTATATCCAATGTTCAGTATGACGCTATAGTCGCCACAGGGCTTGACAGCAACACCATGGGCATGGAAGACATAAGGACTCAGGCCCCTGTGATACAGGCAAGAGGTTTGACGGTAGAGGATGTGTATAAAAGGCTGGAGGATTTAAAGCGCCGGGTATAGGCCCGGCTCATGCCCTTATAAATAAAGATAGTCTACCTCATGGTAGACTGACCCCATCTTTCCTTTCCGCCTTATATTTTATATGTGTTGCCCTTCCTCCCCGTATGTGTCTTTCTGCTTTATTTTTTTCCAATACCTTTTTTACATCTTCATATATCAACGGGTTTATCGACTCCAGTCTCTCAGTCACATCCTTATGTACCGTGCTTTTGCTCACTCCGAACACCTTTGCAGCTTCACGGACAGTAGCATTGGTTTTCAATATGTATTTCGCTATCTCCAGAACCCGTTCTTCTATGTAATCCTTCATTGATCGGCCCCCTTCTATCCAGCATCGCTATATTTATATGCCTTTAAGCGGCCGGGTAGAACAGGGCACACAGCTCATTTATGCCAGTATCCCCAGATAGCTCCCTATAATACCTATGGCAAAGAGTATTACAAGGATCCAGACAGAGGATATCCTTTTCCCAAGGAGGTAAAGACATAAAAAGGTAAGACCCAACGGCATCAGTCCTGGAAGCAGGCTGTCTAAAACCTGCTGAAGATTGATAGACTGACTGCTAAAGGTGAGCACTACAGGTGTGGAGATCTTTGTCCATCTTGCCACCAGTGTACCCATTATAGTCATACCCAGCACTGTTGCCCCCTGATTCAAGCTTTTTAAGGCTCCACCGCTGACATCTTTCACTATATTAAGCCCTGCCCTGTATCCATAGACAAGTCCATACCAGTGTGTGAGCAGCCTTACCGCATTAAAACTTACAAAAAAAACTGCAGGACCCAGAATGCTTCCCGATGATGCCAGAGATGCGCCAAACGCAGCAGTTATCGGTCTCAATGTACCCCAGAATATGGAGTCGCCCACACCGGCGAGAGGGCCCATCATGCCGACCTTTATGGCGTTAATCGTGGATGGATCAACATCGCCACCCGACGCCTTTTCTTCCTCCAGTGCAGCCACCACACCAAATATTGGGGCGGCAAAAAAGGGCTGGGTATTGAAAAACTCCAGATGCCTCTTGAGGGCTGCCTTTATATCCTCCTCTCCCTTATACAGCCTTTTGATGACGGGTACAATGGTATAGCAAAAGCCAAGGGCCTGCATCCTCTCATAGTTCCAGGACGCCTGTACAATATTGGATCTTATAAACACAGAGATGAGGTCTCTTCTGGTCAGTATTCTCTCTCTAACAACCACTCTGCTCTCCGATGTTTCCTCATTAAATACATTATCACGGTTGAACAGACTGACATGAAGTATGGCAAAACATACCGCCAGTATACCAAGCCCGGCAAGAGTAAAATTTGTAAATACAGCAAAAAGAAAGCCTATGAAAAAATAAGGCCAGAGGTTTTTGACCTTTATCATGTTAAGTACCATGGCATAGCCTATAACCACAATAAATCCACTGGCCACCATAAGCCCCTTTATTATAAAGTCAGGAATAATATTCAGGATGTACTCTGCTGCATAGGTGTCTATATACAACGCAACTAAAAAAGCTGGTATGGCCACACGCAAAAACTGAAGTGAAAGAGATGAGATATGTGCAAAATCAATCCCTGATATATTGGCTTGATCGGCATATCTATCGGCAAGATGCTGAAAATAAACAGAAAGTGACCTAGCCAAAAAAGTGAGCATTTGTCCCGCAACTGCCACGGGCACAGCAATGGCTATACCGGTGGCTATGGGCTGACTTGTACCAATAACCAGCACAGTGGCTACCACACTGGCCAGGGCTGTATCCGGTGACTGTGCAGCCCCAATGTTCATCCACCCCAGTGCCATAAACTCAAGTGTGCTGCCTATTATTACACCTGTCCTTATATCACCCATGGCCAGGCCAACCAGGGTACATGCAATAAGGGGCCTGTGAATCTGAAGCTCATCAATCACACTGGCCATCCCCGTAACCCCGCCAATAATTCCAATCAATAATGCCCTCAATAGCATGGCATTACCCCCTTAAATCCTTTGAAGGATATATATCTTAGAATCCTCGGGCAAAACCCTTACCTCAACCTCAATGCCCATCTCCCCTAATTTTTTTAAGGCTTCAATGTCTTCATCATCCACAGCAACGGATTTGGTTACCATCCTTTTGCCTGCCTTATAGCTTATCCCGCCTATATTTACACTTTTTATGGAAATGCCCTTACCCACAAACCTCAAGACATCCCCGGGGGTAGTAAAAAGCATCAGCACATTATATCTGTCATAGCTGCCACCTTTTATCCTATCTGCAGCATCACTTACAGGAAGGACATCTACCCTGATCCCCTGAGGAGCCACTGCCTGTAAAAGCGTTTTCCTCACCATATCCCTGGCCACTTTATCGTCCGCAACCAGTATAAGGTTGGCTCCAATATATCTGGACCAGCTCAAGACCACCTGCCCGTGTATAAGTCTATCATCTATCCTGATAAGGCTTAACGACACCTTTCATTCCCCCTGGAAAATAACCCTCTCGTATCAATAACCCCATCTTTCCCTGCTTTTATACATATTTCTACCAGTTCCTCCGCCGTGTGTCCCTCCCGTGTCGTCAGTACCTCTAAAAGCATAGGCAAATTCACACCAGTAACATGATAGAGACCCTGTGTCTTTAATGAGACTACGCTGGCTGCATTGAAAGGGCTTCCTCCAAAGACATCAGTAAAAATTATGGCCTCATCCTCTAAACCATCAAGCGCCTTATAAAGCCTTGATGTAAGGTCTTCGATCCCGTCAGATGGCATAAAAGATATCGTTATTAACTCTTCCTGCCTGCCGCATATCATTTCTGCTGCGTTCGCCAGCTCCTGTGCAAGTTTTCCATGTGTTGCTATGATTATTCTGGTCACTTTAGATACCTCCACAAATAAGACTCACCATAAAAGAAGCAAGATCTGTACCAATACTTATGGCAAGGTTTCTCGGTTTATTTTAAGACAGATTAAAGCACTGCAAAATTACACAGTCCCAGAAGATAAAGCACCTCATCCTCTGGTATCTTTATACCAAAATCAGCTTCTATTATTTGCATTGATTCTTTAAAAATGCTGTATTCATAAGGAAATCTCAATTTTACATCCTCTTTATCATTATAATAAGTATACAGGTTGCCCAGCATGAGTCTCTCTATCATACAGCAGGCATGAACAGAAAACTTTACTATGATGCTGTTGTTCATCTTAAAAGACAGTTTGTTCTCTATAAAATCAATGGAGTTTAAAACACTATTTAAGGCTTTGCCAGGGTTTACAAAGGTAAGGTACTCATCCAGGACACCCCTTATATAATCTATAAGTCTATGCCTTGGAATCTCATCCACGTTTTCCTCCGTAACGATTGTGCTCCCCTCATTCAGAATGGACTCCAGGGCTTCAAAACCGTTTCCAGCCATAATTTCCTCCAGTGGTATGAAGGGTACACCTATTCCAAGATCCATAGACCCCACCACTGCAATTACGCTCCCACTATCCTTTAAATGACTTGTATCACCATCAAGTCCGCTTACAGCAACAACCTCTATACCAGTATATCCTTTTTCATGCAGAAAGTCATCTATCATATTTTTAAGATTGGATGCCGTTCCTTCACCTGTTATGCATGAGGTGACTATATATTTGCCGTTCCCTATGGATTTTATTCTGTTTTTACCCTTCCTCACATAGGGTATATGCTCACAAATGGCATCTTTTAGCTCTTTTAATGTAACCTCAGGCATCATAGCCTTTCTGGCTGCCTCAATGACTATGGAGGTACTGACCATATCGATGACCTCTACATCTATCCCTGTTCTCTTTTTTATTATATCAGCAAATGTGGTGAGTGAGCCCATATCTACAAGGAGCAGACACCCCCTCCCCGCATCCAATGAAAGCACCATGTTCACCGCCTTTTCCAGGGCCAGTTCAGGACTCATATCAAGAGGCATGTCAATAGCCCTGACAAAATCTACACCCAAAAGCGTATTGGCAACCCTCGCCATGCTGGATGCAGTAGTATCACCGTGGGCAATCACAGCAACACCTATCCATCGTTCTGACTTCATGTTACCTAGAACACCCAGGATAGCAGCCAGAAATCCCGCTTCGTCGTCTGGAATTTTAAACTGTGGAAACTTGTTATTCAGGAGTTCTACCATTTTCTCCGCAATCTTATATTCATCTGCATATTTCTTTTTTATGGTAGTAAGGTGGCTGTTGATTACTGTCTTGCCGCCCTTCAACCTTTCAAACAGTGAATTTATATGGAGAAAAATGGCATAATACAGCCTCTCACTAACATTTTCAACCGAATTTGAAACTATGTCAACAATATCATCTATGATTGTATAAAGGGATGGGTCTATAAGCTTCTTTAACGCTTCGCTGCCCAGGTTCTTTTTAAATTCAATCGAAAGCTGATTATAATATGATTCTATCTCTATATCCAGTATTTTCTCTATGTCATCGTCCTGATAATTCTGTGATTTAAGCTTTTCAATCCTATCCTCAAGTTTTTCGTAGAAATCTGTCTTTAAGAAATCTATCCCGTGAACACTTATTCTTTCTCTTTTATCAGCCTCCCGGAGGACTCTTTGTATATCCCTTCTGCTGTCTATGTTAAGCAGGCTGTTTTTAACATGAATCGGTAGCTCGTCGGTTGTGATAATAAGCCTGTCTTTTATGCCGGTTTTGTATTTTAAGAATGCTTTTGCGACAGACACCTGTATATCATTTTTCAGCTGGCCGATATTTCCGCTGCACTGATATACAAGAAAAGCCTTCATTGCATCGTCTACCATATCTATAGGACTACCTATCCTCTCAGATTCTATGCTTACAATATCTTTTACCAGTTCCAGCCTTTCCTCAATCGGCCTTTCTGCAAGGGCTGGCAGACTTATCACCACCGGTATCCTCCTCAAAAATGTGGCCAATAGTAAAGAGGTAGGGTCTTCGGTGGTAGCGGCCACGATCATAATGCTGGCCTTTCTCAAAGCAGTCTCACCAAGTCTCCTGTACTCGTCCTTATCCATAAGATAAAAAAGCATCTCCTGACCCTCGGGTGGAAGCCTGTGAACCTCATCCAAGAAAAGCACGCCGCCGTTGGCCTTTTCCACCAGGCCTGGCCTGTCGCTGTCCGCTCCTGTATACGCCCCTTTTGAACTGCCAAAGAGGTGGGCCATCAACAGCTCCTTGTTGTTGGCAAAATCCGCACAGTTAAAAGTCACAAACGGAGCGTTTTTACTTATAACCCCGGCTTCCCTGGAGTAGTTGTACATGAGTTCTGCAAAAAGCGATTTCCCAACCCCTGTGGGACCCACTATAAGCGTGGGCAGCCCATGTGGCGGATAGATACAGGCAGCCTTTGCCTGCTCAACGGCTGAAGCGAGGCTGCCCGATGTACCTATGAGATTATCAAAGGACGGTAAACTCTTATCCAGTATCCTCACCCTTAATGGCTGATCATCACTTACAACATTTTCTGCTATGGAGTAGAGTACCGGCCTACCCCTTTTCTTTTTGACCCTTCCTTCTTTAACCAGGTAGTTAAGTTCAGTACTGCAGTTATTGCGGCTTATACCAGCCTCTTCAGCTATTTCCTCTGTGGTGTACCAGTGGTTATCCGTTCTTTGAAGGCCACGCAGTGCTTCGTATACCTTGTCTCTTCTGCTCATGTGCTCCCCTCCCCAACTATATCTATATTATATCAGAATGTTTATTCTGGTGTAACAACTAATATGCCATGACCGCATCAAACGCACTCTTAAAGCGAGTCCATTATACTCTTATTGAGGGGCAAACGCAGCATGGGTATCCGCATGGAAGCATACCCGACGGAACACAGACAGAATTATAGAGTGTCAAGACGAATACCCAGGCATATAGATGCTGCTGGCATACTGATATGAACAATGTTGATTTTTAATGTAAAAAATAAAGGCCCGGCATCACCGCCAGGCCAATTAATTCGCCTAATATTTTACATAATCAGCAGGATTAACATTCTTTCCATCCTTCAGCACCTCAAAATGCAGGTGGTCACCATCAGCTATCTCAAACAGCGCAGTATTTCCAATCCTCCCTATAACATCCCCTGCCTTTACATTCTGTCCTTCCTCCACATCTACACTGTTATCCAGGTTACTGTAGCGGACAGTTATTCCGTCCCCCAGATCCAATTCTACCGTTACACCTAATTTCCCATCCGTGTAGACCCTTTTTACAGTACCATCCTCCACTGCCACTACATCGTTGCCAAACTCACTCTTTATGTCCATCCCATTGTGTGTTGTCCACTGCTTTAAAGTCTCTGAGTATACCATACTGTCAACAGCAAATCCGTTGCCAGCTATACCATCAACCGGTTTTATCCATGCACTGGTTTTTGTCTGATCACTTGATAACTCCTGCGATGACACAGGTTTTATACTTGGAGACGTATCAGACTTTTTGGGGGTTGAGGCTTTATCCTTCACTGTCTCTTCATGTGTCCCCTGACTAGTAGCTGTGTTACCCTCTGTCATATTTTCCTTTACCTTTTCATTAAACTCTTTCGTCTCCTCCATTTTTTGTGAGTCCGTAACTATTATCTTTGAATCGTTGCTTTTTAAGGTATTGTCCAGATTCTGCACATCGCTTAGCGGTTCTTGCGACAGTTTATTCCTGTTATATGTAGTGACATAGACGGCAGTCACCGCTACCGCCACAATACATACAAATAATAGCACAAAAAAACTCTGGGTGTTTATCACTCCATATATCTTTTTCCACCACTCCGAAATTCGTTTCATTTTTCCACCTCCAACAGGTAGTATAACCATTTGTTGGAGGTTTATACATCTAATTTTCTAATACCCACCACATGTTGGTTACTTCTATCCCTTGATAATAGTGTTTTAATATGTCAATGTATGTATAGCCGTGTTTGGCCAGGCCGTTTGCCCCGTACTGGCTCATGCCCACACCATGTCCGTAACCTGTAACAACAATCTTGACGGTATCACCATCAAACTTAAAGACAAAATTATTAGAATTCAGACCCATATATGTCTGGAAGTCCCGTCCAGATATTATCTTATTGCCCACCTTTATGTCTTTTACTCTGCCTCCTGCCGTGTAGTCAATTATTTTAACTTCCGAAGAAAGCTTATTCTGGTTTATCTTAAGCCCCTGCACGTTTCTTTTAAGTATGTTTACAAAATCCCTCCTGGAATACTCCACAGTTGTCTTAAATTTTGGGGCCCCCTCTTCGTAGGGGCTGTCTACACTCCTCAAGTATGGTATACTGTTTCTCCAGACATCCTCAGAATTCTCCGTCTTGCCTCCTGATATCGCATGAAATACGGGATCTATCAAAAGATCCTCATACATGGCCACCTCGCCTTTTGTATCCTCAACGGCCCTGGATATCTTATCCCAGTAATAGTCTGTATCCTTACCCCATGTAGATACCATATCACTCTTTTCTGCATAGGCCTGGCAGTGGGTGAAGTCAGTGCATATATCAGCCCCCTCATGCAGCTCACATCCGGGCCCACCAAACTCTCTAAGCCTTGCCAGGGCATATGTCCTGGCAGCTACGGCCTGAGCCTTTAATGCTTCCATCTCAAAGGCCGCCGGCATCTCGGCCGCCACCACACCTTTAACATATTCCTCAAATGGTATAGAAACAATCTTATTGCTTTTGGTCATATAGACACTTATCATTAGTACCCCACCATCCTTTTGAGCCCCATTACCACCCGCCTCTGTACTATCAGGATCTACATGGTGCGGCTCCTGTACCTCCACCTTCTCCTCTGTCACACGGCTGCCGCACCCATATGTAAATACAAGGGCTATTATAAGCAAAAAAATAAAGACCCTCATACCCCTCCTCCTCCAAATACTATGTATATGAGTCGGGTAAAGAAAGTATGAGGGCCAATTTTTAGTTGTGAAGTATAGGCGATAACCTCTTGTATACCAGCAAAGTAATCAGTGATACTGCCAGTCCTTTTAAGATATTAAATGGAGCTATCCCAAACACCACTAAGGTCTTTACATTCACAATTAAAGAGTTCACCTCACTGCCCATCTTGACTATAGCATCCATCGGTATCCCCATCATTGTCTGATATAGGGGTAAGAGCACAAAGTAGTTAAAAAGGCATCCCAATACAGTCATAAACAGCGTACCCAACATCATCGATATTATGGCCACATGCTTTGTCTTATGCTTTCGATACATAACACCGGCTGTAGCTACCAATGCACTCCCAACTAAGAAGTTTGCCAGTTCTCCCACACCTGCAGTAGTCGTGCCCTTAATAGCTATATGAAGCACATTCTTTATGAGTTCTATAAGTACGCCTACCACAGGCCCCAAAGCAAAGCTCCCCAATAGTGCAGGCACCTCGCTCAAATCCATCTTTAAAAATGCTGGAAACAAAGGCAGTGGAAATTCAATAAACATAAGTACAGTAGCTATAGCAGCTAACATACCAGTCTTTACAAGTACTGTTGTCCTTTTATGAACCATTTCCATTTAGACCCCTCCTATCAAAAAATCCCGAAGGCAATAACCTTCAGGATTTTAAACCCAACAAAAAAACACTTCTCCCATCCAGACTATACTGTCGGCTCCGGAGTTTCACCGGATCTGCCTTTCGGCTCGCGGGCTTTACCGCCGGTCGGGAATTGCACCCTGCCCTGAAGTTACTGCCTTCTTATTAAGTTCTGACTATATATTAGCACATATATGTTAAAAAATCAACAGCTTTTTGAGTCAAAGATGTTCGCTGAAGAGTGCAACTAAAATTACCAGATTTCTGTATCTCACTATAATACCTCCATTCTATTTTCATATAGCCACCCTGCCGAAATAAACATAAGGACTGCTATTAATATATAGAATATACCTGGAGTCAATGATATTGAAACGCTACCCGGGTTAAAAACCGAATTCAAAGTAGAAAACCCATAGATCTTCATCCAGATTGGCGGGAGGATATCCACCGTCCATTCAGACAATTTTTGTGCTATATAGCCTGGCAGTATATATGCTATAAATGCTGCAAGAAACCTGATAAAGGGTATATCTATAGACCTGTATACAGTGTAGGAAAATATACCGGTAATTATTCCAAACGCGAGAAATCCTGTGCCAAGAAGGTAAAAGCTTATCGAGTCCTTAAGGATTGCATTCCACAGTTGTCCTGCGTATACAGCCTGCACCTGAGCTACCCTCACGATGAGATCCCTGTTTAATACAGTCAGAAAGCCTGACAGCATCAACAGGTTATAGATGACAAACTTAACAAACACCAAAAGAAATTTAGCGCCTATCACCATATAGCCGCTAACAGGTAGCGACATAAGGGTGTATATCGTCCCATGCTTATACTCATCGCCCATTGCAGTAAAGCTGCCTACCACTGCCGCCAGGGCAAATCCAAATACCGGGATAAGCGATACGGCTGTGGGGGCGCCTTCAGGCCAGGCCGCTACCCTTGTCAAGAGAAAGATATAGAACGCTGCAAGTACAGCTATGGATATGCAAAAGCGATAAATCTCCGTATGATATTCATTTTTTAGCAGAGAATATAACCTCTTCATTGAAGCACCTCCTTAAAGATATCCTCGATGGATTTTCCCCTCTGGTCTCTCATTTCATCTGCATTGCCAGACATCATCACCTCTCCATGGTCCAAGAATATTACCTCGTCAAATATCTTTTCAATCTCGGACACCATATGCGTGGATATAATGATTGAACTTTCGCCTTCTCTGTAACCTTCCAGTATCCCGGTGATTATCTTGTCCCGCGAAAGGGGGTCTATACCGCTTAAGGGTTCATCCAAAAGGTATATCTCAGCGTTCCTGGATAGAACAAGGAGCAGTTTTAGCCTTTCCATCATGCCTCTTGATAGTGAGGTAATCTTATCCTCAGGGTTTAAGGCCATCAGTTTCAAGTAATCTTCTGCTTTATCTCCATTGAAGTCATCAAACATTTCTCTGTAAAAGGAGATAGCATCTTTTATTCTCATCCATTTATATAGATGGCTGCCCTCCGGCATAAAAGAGACTATGCCTTTTGTGGCAAGGCCTGGCCTCTTCCCATCGATCAACACTTCACCCTCCGTAGGTTTTAAAAGACCAGCAATTATCTTTAAGAGGGTAGACTTGCCACTTCCATTATGTCCTAAAAGTCCAACTATCCTTCCTTTTTCAATATTTAAATCCACGCCCCTCAATGCCCATTTGCTGCTGTATCTCTTCTTGAGATTGACCGCCTTTAAGAAATCACTCATTGGTCCCCATCTCCTCTCTGCAATATATTTCAATCATTGAAGCTATTTCCTTATAGGCAAACCCCAGGCCGTTCATCTCTTTTATAAAGTTTTCAATGAGCTCCCGGGCCATACTGTCTCTTATATTTCTTACACGACCTTCATCCTCTGTAACAAAACTTCCCATCCCCCTCTTCGTATTTATCACTCCCTCTCTTTCCAGTTCCTGATATACCCTCTGCATTGTATTGGGGTTTACTGTATATACGATGGCCATATCCCTGACAGATGCCAGTCTTTCCCCCGGACTAATCTCTCCTTTAGCTATTTTTTTCTTAATATCGTTCATTATCTGCAGATATATAGGATAATGCTCATCCAGACTGTTCATGTTTCACCTCCAATACTACTGTATTAGTTATATAGTACACTAATGTTACGCATATGTCAATCAAAATTTTTATTAAATTCTTCGCTCAGTCATTAGTGATTTATAACCTCCAAAGACATATTTAAAAATTATTTATCACTCATTATCAGTCTTGGATATATTCAACTTTATTTGCCCTGCAAATTACTGTATAATCTATTCAGAGGTGTATTTGTATGAATAGGGAAAAGATGTTAAAAAGGATAAAATCCCTGAGAGAGGAAAAGGGGCTCACACGTGAAAAACTGGGAGAGGGTTTTTCAAAGGGGTATATAAGCAAGTAAGTATACTTTATCTGGCAAGATCATACCCCATGCGGGTAATGGAAGGATAGGATGAAATGGCAAAAATAGACCTTATAGCGACAACACTTTTAGGAGTTGAATCCATTGTAGCAAAAGAGATAAGGAAATTGGGTTATAAAGATGTAACCGTGGAGGACGGCAGGGTAACATTTACCGGGGATGAGATGGCTATCTGCCGGGCCAACCTGTGGCTGAGGAGTGCCGAGAGAGTCCTTGTAAAGCTGGGAGAATTTAAGGCAGAGACCTTTGACGAACTGTTTGAGGGGACAAAGGCCATGCCCTGGGCTGACTGGCTTCCTGTCAATGCCGCCTTCCCGGTAAATGGCTATTCTTTAAGGTCAAAGCTATTCAGCATACCGGACTGCCAGGCTATTGTCAAAAAGGCCATAGTGGAAAGCATGAAGAAGAGGTACAGGAAGGAGTGGTTCGAGGAGGACGGCCCGCAGTACAAGATACACTTCGGGATAATCAAGGACAGGGCCACGCTTATGATAGACACCAGCGGGCCAAGCCTTCACAAGAGGGGATACAGGGAGATCTCCAACGAGGCACCCCTACGCGAGACCTTAGCCGCTGCCATGATTGAAATAAGCAAGTGGAAGCCGGAAATACCACTATCAGACCCATTCTGCGGTTCGGGGACTATACCCATAGAGGCTGCGCTCATCGGTACAAATACTGCCCCGGGGATTAACAGAGAGTTTATATCGGAGAAATGGGAACGGCTACCAGAAAGACTGTGGAAGGGTGCAAGGGAGGAGGCCCTGTCCCTCATGCGGCCGGATTCAAAGCTCAATATTATGGGGTCTGATATAGATGGCCAGTCCGTGAAACTCTCGCGGAGCAATGCCAGAAAGGCTGGCATGGAAAAATACATCTCTTTTAAACGCATAGATATAAGGGACATATTCCTCAGGGATAAGAACGGATATATCATCTGCAATCCACCCTATGGTGAGAGGATGGGAGAAAAGGATGAGGTAGAAAATCTATACAGGGATATGGGCATGGTTTTTAAAGACTTTGACGGCTGGTCTTACTTTATACTCAGCGCCCATGAGGAGTTTGAAAAGCTGTTCGGTCAAAGAGCAGATAAGAAGAGGAAATTGTACAATGGGATGATTAAATGCTACCTCTATCAGTATTATAATAATGAAGAGAGGACACAACCAGGCAAGATATAAAGCCTGACCGTGTCCTTTTTCTTACTTTATAAATTCAACCACCTCATCCAATTGCCTCATCTGCTTGGGCCTTGGTGTCTCTGCTGGGTATCCTACGGGAATCAAGGCTATAAAATCAAGGTCATCAGGGATATTTAGTATCTTTTCTATCTCCTCTTGAGCCTGGACAGGTCCTGTCATCCATACTGCTCCAAGCCCCATTTGATGAAAGGCAAGGAGCATATAGGCAATTGCCGCTGCTACCGATTGCACCCTCGATGAGGCCATATCTCGCGCCTTTACCATCTTTTTAGCCTGTTCGTCAAACTCCATTCTGGACCTCATGAGGCTATCCGCTGTGGATGAATATGCTCCTGCACAGGCTGCTATGAGGCAGGGTGCTGTGCGGAAAAATGCCGATATCTTATTCCACCTCTCTATGGTGTCACCTATCTCTTTTGCCTCCGGCCAGGCCGCAATAGTATCAGCACTCCTCTGGACAGCATCTGCAATCTTATTAATCACATCCCTGTTTTTCACCACATAGAATTTCCACGACTGATGGTTGCCGGCATTCGGGGCATATGTCGCTATATCCAGTGCCCTTCTTATAAGTTCATCGGGTATATCCCTATCCTCCCATGCCCTTATAGAGCGACGTGATTTTATCAGTTCCTCAAGTTCTGTTAAATCCATGTATGGTCTCCCTCTCCATTTTTTATATATTATATCACAAAAATAGTAGATTACCCTTTGAATAATCTACATGGCTGATACGTTGGATAAGCTACAACCCAAGCTAAGAGAGGTAATAGGATTATGCCTTGAAGAAATGAATCTAGAAGAAAGAAAAAATATCCCTGAGTTTGTCGGAATTCAGCAGATAGAGGCTGCAATATGATTAATCTGCAGCTATTGATGCAAGAACAACGAAAAATTTACTGATTAAAAAGGAGTGAAGATGTCCTCACTCCCTTTCAAAGTATATCCCTACTGCATCCGGGCCAGCGTGGGTGCCTATTACAGCGCCAGCCTGAGACTTTATTATTTCTCCCACACTGAAGTTTTCCTTTATGATTTTCTCCAGTTCATCAGCATCTTCTGGAGAATTGCTATGGTTTATCCCTATGGTCTTACTGCTAAGGTCTACATTAAAGCTCTTGATATAATCAACAATCCATTTGAAAGCTTTTTTCTTGCCCCTTACCCTCTCTATAACCTTGATTTCTCCGTCCTCTATTCCCAAAATAGGCTTTATATTCAGGATATTTCCAACAACAGTCTGTGCTGTAGAGAGCCTACCTCCCCTGTGCAGGTAGCCAAGGTCACTGAAGACAAGGGCATACTTTATGTTTGCCATCATACGGTGTACCTCGCCTATTATCTCATCCTTTGAAGCACCTTCTTCTGCCATGCGCGCAGCTTTAAGAACAATAAGCCCCTGGCCAAGCGTGGCGTTTAGTGTGTCTATCACGGTTATATCTGCATCAGGAAACTCACCTTTAGCAGTTACAGCAGAGTTATAAGTTCCGCTTAACTTCGATGAGAAAAACAGTCCTATAATAGAGTCATATCTATTTATTAGTCCATTAAAAAGCTCCTTAAAATACCCCGGCGTTACCATACTGGTCGTTGGCATTACCTTTGTATTTGATAAAATCTCATAGAACTCCGCTGAACTTATGTCAACGCCATCCCTGTATGACATATCTCCAAAATGGACTGTAAGTGGGGCCACCACTATTTTATATTTGTCTATAACCCATTTGGGAAGGTCTGAACAGCTATCTGTTACAATACATATACCCATTGTTTAGCTCTCCTTGCATACAATATAGTCGTACAGCGGCTGGCCACCATACTCAAAGGCTATCTCTTCATCGGGAAATTTTTCCTTTATACCATCCTGTATCTTTTCATTTCCCCTATCCTTGTAATAAATTGTCACAAGAGATTCATCCCCATCTATCATCCTATCAAGCAAAAGATAGAGCGCCTCTTCATCCTTTTCGGCCTGGCCCACAATCTCATCCCCAATGATAGCCAGATAGTCCCCCCTTTGCAGGTTAAAACCATTTATCAGTGCGTCCTTCGACGCCGTAGCAACACCGCCAACCGTAACGCCTTTCAACGCATCTATCATTTTATTTTCATTGTAGGAAGCATCCATGGCAGGATTGAAAACCGACAGGGCCACCGCTGCTTCTGATATATTCTTTGTGGGTATTACATATACAGGAGTTTCGCTCAGTTCCTTTACCTTCATGGCAGTCATGATAATATTTTTATTGCCCGGGAATATATATACCTCACTGGCATAAAGGCTGTCCACGGCAGACTTCAATTCCTCTACGCTTGGGTTTGACGTTATCCCGCCCTCCACCACAAAGGCATTCTTTATCTTCCTGTACATATCCACAAAACCTTCGCCCTCTGCCACTATCACAAAACCATGGGGAACCCTTTCACGAAACAGGGTTTCCCTATGCTGTCTTCTCATATTGTCTATCTTTATATCATAGAGTTCACCAAGACCCTTGGATATATCTATAACCCTTCCTGGCTCATTGGTATGGATATGGACCTTGATTATGCCGCTGCTTCCCACCACAATCATAGAGTCACCCAATCGTGAAAGCCTGCCCTTAAGATAATCAACCTTGTCTTCACCAGAATTTATTATGAGCTCCGTGCAGTATGTGTATTTAATATCCTCATTATAATATTCTGATTTTGTTTCAACAGGCATAACCTGAAAGCCCTCCATCCCTGAGGCCTTCAGCATGCCCTCCAGCATAGCTACAAGCCCCTCTCCACCTGCATCTACAACATTAGCATCCCTCAATGCTTTCAGCAGGGTTGGAGTTTTAAGGGAAGCCTCTCTCGCCGCTTTTAAAATTCCATTAAGGAAGGTGTCAAGGTCAGTCTCATGTGACAATGCCTTTGCCCTGGCAGCTATTTCTTTTGCCACCGTGAGCATCGTACCTTCTATGGGTTTATTCACTGCTTTATATGCCTTTTTCGCAGCACTGTCTATAGAGAGAGCGAGGTCTCTTATCTCAAGCGCCTCTTTGCCCTTACACCCATCAGCAAAGCCCCTAAAGAGCTGTGATAAAATCACACCCGAGTTACCTCTTGCTCCCATCAACGACCCCAATGCTGCGGATTCTGCCAGAGACGACACATTACCCTCTGCGTTCTTTCTAACTTCATTCAATGCCCTTTCCAAAGTGGCAAGCATGTTAGAACCTGTATCACCATCAGGTACAGGAAAGACATTTAGCGAGTTTACATAATCTTTTTTCTGGGATAATCCCATCCATGCCCCTTCCAAAAGTTTCTTGAATTTCCTTGCGTCTATCAAATGAATCCTCCTTATACTCTTATGCCATCAATATTTACAATTACCTTATCTACAGTTTCTCCGGTCATTTTCTCAACAGTATATTTGACCCGTTCTATAATGTTGTTGCCAACAGCTATCATATTTACACCATAGTCTACTGTGATATGGATATTTATCAGCAGTCCCTCTTCTTTCCTTGTAACCTTGACCCCCCTGGCAGGGTTATCCCTTCGAACCAGGCCTGTAATTGTATCCATGGCTCCCTTGCTTGCCATATTCTTCACGCCATATATATCAGATGCTGCTGCCCCTACTATCTGCTCTATTACCTCATCAGAAATATCAATTTTACCCAGTGAAGTACTCTGCGGCACATGAAACACCTCCTCGTACCCTTTTTTATATTTTACAATATTCCTATCATAATACTCAAGCTAAAATTATCAGTCCCTCTTATACACTATTCTTCCGTTTATTATGGTAGCATAACACCTGTTTCTTATATCCAACGGGTTCCCGTCAAATATCGCTATATCTGCATCCTTGCCCGGCTCTAAACTCCCCACCCTGTCGTCAATACCGACTATCTTTGCAGGATTTATTGTAATTGCCTTCAGTGCCTCCATTTCATCCATACCTTCTCTTACCGCAAGGGAGGCACAGAGTGTTATGTACTGCAATGGAATCACAGGATGGTCTGTCATTATGGCCACAAGAATGCCCGCCTTCGAAAGTATCCCAGGCGTCTTAAAGGTCAGGTTTTTAAGCTCCACCTTGGACCTTTCAGAGAGAGATGGGCCCACTATGCACGGGTAACCCTCTTCCTTCAGATAATCAACTATCAGATGCCCTTCTGTGCAGTGATCCAGGGTAAGCCTCACATTAAACTCTTTAGCAATCCTTATGGCCGTGAAGATATCATCAGCTCTATGGGCATGAGCCTTTAAGGGTATCTCCCCTTTCAAAGCCTTAGCAATAGCTTCCATCTTCAGGTCAAGTTCAGGCTTATCTTCATCCTCCTTTTTGGCACGGCCCTCCATATACTCCTTTGCTTTAGTAAGCTCCTCCCTGAGAATGCCCGCTATGGCCATCCTCGTCCTCGGCAATTTCTTCTGTTCTCCATAAACCCACTTTGGATTTTCTCCAAAAGCCACCTTCAATGCCACAGGGTCCTTTATTATCATGTCATCTATCCTCTTGCCATAGGTCTTAATGGCGGTAAAAAGTCCACCAATGACATTGGCACTGCCCGGCCCTGTGACCGCAGTGGTTACGCCACCCTGATACGCCTCCTCAAAATTTCTGTCCATGGGATTTATGCCATCTATGGCCCTTAGATGGGGAGTGGCCGGGTCTGTCTCCTCATTTCCATCGTCCCCCTCAAACCCCACAGCGTCTTCCCACATTCCAAGGTGACAGTGGGCATCTATAATGCCTGGCATAACAAACTTCCCAGATACGTCCATTATCTCTGCACCGGATGGGTCTATATTTCGCCCCACCTCAACTATCCTGCCATCATTTATGAGGATATCGCCACCCTCTATGACTTCACCTGCCATGGTATATATATTACCATTCTTCAATAATATCATTGTGTCTTCCCCCTTCTTGTACTTAATTTTGCATTTTACTGCAATAGTTTTGTTTAATATTAGGATATAGCCATTGACGTCTTGTTGCTGTAATTCTAAGTAAAAAACACATTGGAGTATATTCTTTCCAAATAGGGCTATATTCTATATTGTATCAAATCTTGTCATATTATCAAAGCCAAAGGAAAATTTGAAACATTTTGCTGGCAACCAGTCTTGATTTAGGTGTAAGAACCCCAATAAAAAATAATACGCAACATCAAATGCAACCTTAAAGAGAGTCTATGATACTCTTGAATTCGTGGCAAGTGTAGACGGCGCATCCGGCATGGACGCCGGTTGTATATCAAAAAGTATGCAGTGAATCATGCTCAAAAGCCAAACAGTGTCAATTTAAAATCAGGGGTGTACTGCCCTACCTTTATCTTATGATTGTTAAACACGTCCTTATGATAAAAAGGCTCCAAGTCTCTTAAGTCCTCTTCGTTCAGTTCACCCAGTTGATACAGTGCCTCACATGCTGCAGAGTATGCCGATGCCGCCTCTCCATCCTCTATCTTTATGGCCAGGCCCCATCCTCTGTCACGCATACCAGCACAGAATACCCCGTCCGCACCCATCTTACTGAATATCCTCCCCTTGGCCACCCGCATAAGAACCGTGTCAAAACCACCTTCGCCCGAAACCATCTCGGGATAACTCACCATAGCATTGACAATCCTTTCCGACGCTTCCCTAAATGGACTCTCCAGCGCTGAGGGGTTTGCCATCTTTGCAAACGCTATGGCCATGTTGTAAATCGGCATACCAAACACAGGAACTCCACATCCATCTATTCCAATAGCAATATCCTCTATCTTCATCTCAGTAAACATGGATATTATTTCTAAAATTTCTCTTTGAAGCGGATGATCGGGGTCTGTATAATCCTCAAGTGGGTATCCCTTTTTAAGACATGCAGCCAGCATACCAGAGTGCTTGCCGGAGCAGTTGCACGTCACCTCATCAAACTCCAGGCCATCTCTTATCATTTCGCTGGCCCTGACCTCATCTAATGGTTTTAATACCCCACACTTCAGGTATGTAGTGTCTATGCCAAGTTTTTCAAGAATACCATTTATTGTCTCTACATGCTCTTTGTCGCCCCTGTGGGATGCACACATTATGGACAGCTCCTTTTCCGTTAAACCATACTCCTCCAGTGCCCCACTCAAGACAACATTGACCGCCTGTATTGGTTTAGCCGCTGACCTCATATAGCTCTTTTTGCCAATATTTCCAACAGATGCTACAACCCTGCCATCAGAATCAACAACTGCTATATCTCCCTTATGTATGTTTTCAATTAATTCTCCGCGGTACACCACGACAAGATTCTCAGACATCATGACGCCTCCCTGTTTCTGGCAGCTACTATCAATGCCTTAAAGATGGACAAAAATTTACTTTCATGTTCAAACATTCTCTCCGGATGAAACTGCACTCCCAATATGAATGAATGATTCACGCCTTCTATTACTTCCGGTATATCATCCTTAGCAACCGCTGTGACTTTCAAACCCCTGCCGATTTCCTTTATGGCCTGATGATGAAAACTATTCACACCCACTATCCTCTCGCCAAAAATATCATAAATGATTGACTCTTTATCCAAGATAATATCATGATACGGATACCATTTTGGTGTCCCCTCATCCTGTCTGTGGTTTATAGCATCAGGTTTTAAAGATATGTCCTGATAAAGGCTGCCCCCCATCGCTACGTTTATAACCTGGCATCCCCTGCATATACCCAGTACAGGCATGTCCATATCTGCCGCCAGTTTTACTATCTCTAACTCTGTAACGTCACGTTCCAACGAAATTCCCCTGCTGTAGCCAGAGTTTGTTTCATTAAAGTAGACCGGGTCCACATCGCCGCCACCTGTAATCAGCAGCCCGTCTAACCTGCTTAATATCTCTGCTGCATAACTCCTTTCAGGCTGAGGTGTTATTACCAATGGCGTGCCTCCAGCTTCTGTAATCGCATTGACATAGGATAAGTGCAACTGGTAAAGACTCTCTTTATAATTTATGGATGTGGTTATGCCAATGACAGGTTTCATAACTGTCCCCCTCTTATATACATTATACATTTATTATACTATATTCCGGGTGCATTTACATTAAAAATAACCGGGCAGTTACCCGGTTATTTTAACCCCTTTCTGTGCTTTAAGGTATGCATCAATGAAAATATCAATATCCCCATCCATTACCTTTTGAGTGCTGCCAACCTCGACACCCGTCCTGTGGTCCTTGACCATGCTGTATGGGTTAAACACATAGGATCGGATCTGGTTGCCCCATCCTATATCCTTGTGCTCACCCTTGATCTCACTTACTTTTTCAAGGCGCTCCTGCTCCTTTATCTCCAGCAGTTTTGCCTTAAGCATCTTCATGGCTGTCTCCCTGTTGGATATTTGAGACCTTTCATTCTGACAGCTTACCACAATGCCGGTAGGCAGGTGGGTAATCCTGATAGCCGATTCGGTCTTATTTACATGCTGGCCGCCGGCTCCGCTGGACCTGTAGGTATCTATCCGCAGGTCTTCCGGTCTTATATCCACCTCTACATCATCCTCCAGTTCTGGCAGCACCTCTACAAGGGCAAAGGAGGTATGCCTCCTGGCTGCTGCATCAAAAGGTGAAATCCTTACCAGTCTGTGAACTCCTTTTTCCGCCTTCAAATACCCGTATGCATAATCGCCTGACACCCTGAAGGTTATATTCTTTATACCCGCCTCTTCACCCGGTAGATAGTCTAAAACATCAACATCAAAACCTTTTTTCTCAGCCCAGCGTGTATACATTCTGTACAGCATCTCTACCCAGTCCTGAGATTCTGTACCGCCGGCACCAGAGTGAAGGGTAACTATGGCATTATTCATATCGTAGGGACCGTCAAGGAATGTCTTAATACGAAGGTCTTCAAGTTTTTCCTTAAATGCCTCATATTCTTCCTTTACCTCTGATTCAAGGCTCTCCTCATTTTCTTCTATACCCAGTTCTACCAGAGCCATTATATCTTCCCATTCTCTCTGCAGTTCCTCAAACCCTTCAATCTTATTACGCAGTATCTTTATCCTTTTATTTATTTTTTGAGACCTCGATGTGTCATCCCAGAATCCCGGCCTGGCCATCTCTTCTTCCAATCTCTTTATCTCTGCTTTTGCTCCGGCCACGTCAAAGGGAAACACCCAATTCATCTAAATCCCCTTTAATTTCATTCAGCATTATCCTGTAGTCCTGTAACAATTATATCAGCTCCTTTATACTGCTTCTTTAACATTCTTACCACAGCAATTTTTGTATTTTTTACCGCTGCCGCACGGGCAGGGGTCATTCCTTCCTATCTTCTTACCCTTATTTCTCACTGGTTCAGATGGTGCAGAATTGTCCATTATCGGCTTTGCCACCTGTTCCCTCTTCGGTGCCTCCTTCTGAAGAGAGATATGGTAAAGTATCCTTACCGTGTCAGCCTGTATGTTGCGAATAAGCTCCTGGAACATTTCATAACCTTCTTTTTGATACTCTATCACAGGGTCTACCTGCCCGTATGCCCTCAGGCCGATACCATCCCTCAGATCGTCCATTGCGTCGATGTGGTCCATCCACTTGGAATCTATTGTCCTCAGGAGCACTACCCTTTCCAGTTCCCTCATATTGGATTCGCCAATTTCTTCCTCTTTCTTTCTGTATTCCCTTTCGGCGATCTCCATTATGGCCTCTTTTAAGCCCTCTTTTGTCACCTCTTCCTTATTCTCTACTATTATGCTTCCCTTCGGCAGGAAATACTGGTTAAGGTGATTAAAAAGGCCATCGTAGTCCCACTCTTCCGAATATTTACTCACTCCTGTGTAAATCTCTATGGACTCATCAACAATGGCCTCAACCATAGACATAATGTTCTCCCTCAGATTTTCCTCATCCAGCACTTTTTTTCTCTCGCCATATATAACCTCACGCTGTTTGTTCATAACATCATCAAACTGGAGGACTCTTTTCCTTATGTCAAAGTTTCTGCTTTCTACCCTTTTTTGGGCAGATTCTATCTGTTTGGTAAGGATATTGTTCTCTAAAGGCATGTCCTCCTCCACACCCAGTGCATCCATTATACTCATAACCTTCTCTGAGCCAAAGAGCCTCATCAGGTCATCCTCCAGGGACACATAGAACCTTGAAGACCCCGGGTCTCCCTGTCTGCCAGAACGGCCCCTCAACTGATTATCTATACGTCTTGCCTCATGCCTTTCCGAACCTATGATATGGAGACCACCGAGAGCAACAACCTCATCGTGCTCCCTGTCACATTTTTCCTTTTCTTCCCTGTAAATCTCCTTATATACCTCACGGGCCTTAACTACCTCCGGGTCCGTTAGCGACGCATATCCCGCCGCAGCATTTATTATCTCATCTGGATACCCCATCTCTCTCATTCTCTGCTTCGCCAGAAACTCAGGGTTGCCGCCAAGCATTATATCAGTACCACGGCCTGCCATATTGGTGGCAATGGTGACAGTGCCCTTCCTGCCAGCCTGAGCAATTATCTCGGCCTCTTTCTCATGATACTTGGCGTTTAATACCTGATGGGGTATCCCTTTTTTCTTCAACATCCCGCTCAGTATCTCTGACTTTTCAATGGAGATTGTGCCTACAAGGACAGGCTGACCCTTCTTATAGCTCTCCTCTATCTCATTTACTATTGCCCTATACTTGGCGTTTACTGTCTTGTATATAACGTCAGGGTTATCCACCCTTATCATAGGCTTATTGGTCGGTATCTCCACAACGTCAAGGCCGTATATCTCACGGAACTCCTGCTCTTCAGTCTTAGCCGTACCGGTCATTCCTGCAAGCTTTTTGTACATCCTGAAGTAATTCTGAAATGTTATTGTGGCCAGGGTCCTGTTTTCATTCTGAATCTTCACCCCTTCTTTAGCCTCAATAGCCTGATGGAGACCGTCACTATACCTTCTGCCAAACATCAGCCTGCCGGTAAATTCATCTACTATTATTACCTCTCCATCTTTAACTATATAATCCCTGTCCTTCTTCATGAGGGTATGGGCCTTGAGTGCCTGAATGATATGGTGATTCAACTCCATATTATCCATATCAGCCAGATTCTCCACGTTAAAATAGCGCTCAGCTTTTTTTACACCTGAATCGGTAAGGGCCACGGTGTTGGCCTTCTCATCTATGGTATAGTCATCGGAACCAAGTGTCTTTACAAACCTATCCGCCTTATAATACTTATCTGTCGATTCTGTACCCATACCAGATATGATGAGAGGCGTACGAGCCTCGTCTATAAGTATACTGTCCACCTCATCCACTATGGCAAAATTTAATCCCCGCTGGACCATCTGATCTTTATATATGACCATGTTATCCCTCAGATAGTCAAAGCCATACTCATTATTAGTCCCATAGGTTATATCCGCAGCATAGGACAGCTTCCTCTGAGCGTTGTCCATATCATGCTGGATGAGGCCCACACTCAGGCCTAAAAACTCATACACCTTTCCCATCCATTCGCGATCACGCTTTGCCAGATAGTCGTTCACTGTCACTATATGGACACCCTCACCGGTAAGCGCATTGAGGTATGCAGGGAGAGTAGCAACAAGGGTTTTACCTTCACCTGTTTTCATCTCGGCTATCCTTCCCTGGTGCAGCACAACGCCTCCCAGCACCTGTACTCTGAAATGCCTCATGCCCAGCACCCTGTCTGATGCTTCTCTCACCACAGCAAAGGCTTCAGGCAGTATATCATCAAGGGACTCACCATTCACTATCCTTTGTTTAAATTCAGCTGTCTTGCCCCTGAGCTCTTCGTCAGTGAGCTTTTTCATATCATTTTCCAAGCCCATGACCTTATCCACTATGGGCCAGAGCCTTTTTATCTCTCTTTCATTAAAGCTCCCAGCAATCTTTTCAAATATCTTTAACAATACAATCACCTTCTCGGTTAAAAAATAATCCCTAAAGGTTTATTATATCAGAGTGGATATAAACCTTCAAGGGAATGGGAAAATCATCCTACATCTATACACCTGCCACAGTCACTGCAGTAATAGACATCCCTTTTCTCCGCCTTTATCTTTGAATATTCCTTGACCGCATAATTCTTCAAACCATATATCCTGTAATAGTTCATTGGTCTCAATATATCCGGTATCTTTACATTTTCAGGACGAGATATCCAGTAAGCCTCATTGCTCCAAACCTATTCAACACCTCACCGCAAGCTCTGCGCTACAAATTTTATTATACTACATAAACATGATATTAAAAAGGCAGGATTAGAATCCTGCCAAATTTAAAGGGAAAGTTTATGGAGAATTTATATAAAAACCGGTAATACCGGTTTTTATCATTAATCCTTCATATTCAGTATACCACATCTCTCAAGTTATTGCATCACCTTACGTAAAATTTTTCTCCCTCTTTATATATCATTAAAGAGAGAATTAATACCTATTTCAATACTATGACCAAGAGACAGGTTACCTGTCAGTCTCGCATCAAAGCCAATATCTCGCTGTAAATAGCATTAAATGGCCTACCTGCTTTTTGCGCTACTCTTTTCACATCCTCATATTCCGGTACAGCCTTTACAGTTTCACCATCTATATAGCCATACTTTATATTTACAGGTCCATACTCCGTTTCAACTGTTCTTATCTCCCTTTTGAGCTTAGACCTGTCCACAAGAAGCTTTCTTATCCCAAAACTGGTGGTCTCTCTAAATACTATCTCCTCCACCTTAATGATGTCCTCTCTTTTGCATATAACAGAAAGAACAGCGGCTGGCCTTGACTTTTTCATTATGACTGGCTGTATAAAGACATCAAGGGCACCCTCGGCGAATAGCCTGTCAATAACATATTCATAGGACTCTGGGTTCATGTCATCTATGTTCGTTTCAAGGAGATAGACCTGGTCTCTTTCATAGCCCGCAGCCTCTCCCAAAAATGTCCTCAGAATATTGGGGACTTCCAGGTCTTTTTCTCCACTGCCATATCCTGTGTTTTTCACAACCATTGAAGGCATTCCGCCGAATTCATCAGCCAGGGTCTTCACTATGGCTGCCCCTGTAGGCGTTACCAGCTCGGACCGTATGCCGTTGTCATATACCGGTATACCTTTTAAAAGTTCTGCTGTGGCCGGGGCAGGCACTGGAAGTCTGCAATGGGCAGCCTGTATATAGCCTCCACCTACCGGTACTGGTGAAAAGACTATCCTGTCAGGCTTTACCATGTTTATCAGTATGGATGTGCCTACTACATCTATAATGGAATCTACAGCGCCGACCTCATGGAAGTGCACCTCTTCTAAGGACACATTATGTACCTTCGATTCTGCCCGGCCAAGATTTTTAAATATCTCTCTGGCAAGCTCTTTTTCCCTATTTTCCAACTCACTATTGTCAATTATCTCATATATGTCGTTAAGATTTCTTTGGTGATGATGCCTCTCGTCATAGCTTACCTTGAACCCCAAGGCATGTATTCCTTTTTTGACAACCTCTGTTATCTCTGCATCGTAATCATGCAGTGCAATGCCCTCAAGCCTTTTCAGGAACTTTTCTCTTTCACCAGTAAGGCTCAAGAGAGATGATATGGTCATGTCGCCGCTTATGCCTGAAAAACAGTCAAAGTAAAGTATTTTCATATCTTCTCTCCCATTCTGTTTATTATGCTGGCAATATATGCCGCTCCAAATCCATTGTCTATATTTACCACAGCCACTCCGCTGGCACAGGAATTGAGCATAGTGAGCAGGGCCGAAAGCCCATGAAAGTTTGCACCGTATCCTACGCTTGTAGGCACAGCAATCACCGGACATGATACAAGACCTGCTACCACACTGGCCAAAGCCCCCTCCATTCCAGCAACAGCAATTATTACCTTTGCTCTCCTCAATTCATCCATATGACTGAGCAATCTATGAAGCCCGGCCACTCCGACATCATAAAGCCTTCCCACATTATTTCCAAAAAATTCAGCAACGCACGCTGCCTCCTCGGCCACCGGAATATCTGATGTGCCGCCGGTCGCTACCAGTATCCTGCCTACAGGCTGGCTATGAGAACGCTTCAGATATATTATCCGGCCATCTTCATTATACTTAAGGTCAGGAAAATCCCTTTTAAGTTCATCATACATCGTCCTGTCTGCCCTCGTGCCAAGTATGTCCTCCCCATGTTCTAACATATCCTTTATAATGCCCCTAACATGCTCTATGGACTTTCCCTGACAAAAAATTACTTCCGGATAACCCTTTCTCCTCTTTCTGTCATAGTCTATTTTTGAATAGCCAAGGTCATTATATCCTTCTCCTCCAAGTTCTTTTAAAGCATCATCTATGGATATACTGCCGTCCTTGACCATTTCCAGTATCTCTCTCTTGCCCATCATAACACCTCATTCATGCTTCCTCTTCTATATCCTTGCAGGTCCAAAGCCACATACCTGTAGCCAATCTCCTTTAGCCTCTCTACAATCTTTAACCTCAAATCTTCGTCAAAGAGCCTGGAAATATCCTGAGGGTCAAGCTCTATCCTGGCCATGTCACCATGGTTTCTTACCCTGAACCCTTTAAAGCCCAGTGATAGCAAATAGTCCTCAGCCTTCTCCACCCTTTTTAACTTCTCACTGGTTATCTCCTCACCGTATGGAAATCTTGATGATAGGCAGGCATAAGCTGGCTTGTCCCAT
This sequence comes from Calorimonas adulescens, assembly GCF_008274215.1. Classification (NCBI taxonomy): domain Bacteria; kingdom Bacillati; phylum Bacillota; class Clostridia; order Thermoanaerobacterales; family Thermoanaerobacteraceae; genus Calorimonas; species Calorimonas adulescens. The sequence continues at coordinate 89,801 of NZ_VTPS01000005.1, forward strand.
GTGGGCAGGTCAAGCTCTCTTGATATGTTGCGAATGTCCTGTTTTGTAAGACCCAGCTCAAGAAACGGACTCACCACGCCCATCTCTTCCGCCGCTTTACGGCCAGGCCTGTAGTCGCTCAGGTCATCAGCATTGGTGCCGTCCAGGATAAACTTTATGCCCTCGCTGTCTGCGATACTTTTCAACTTGCTAAAAAGTTCCCTCTTACAGTAATAGCACCGGTTGACAGGGTTTTTGGCAAAACCTTCAATCTTCAATTCCTCTGACTCAATAAAGATATGCCTTATGCCTATCTCACCGGCATATTTTCTTGCCTCCTCCCTTTCCCTCTCAGGGTATGTAGAAGAGACTGCAGTGACAGCCAGCGCCCTGTCACCTAAGGCATCATAAGATGCCTTGGCCAGAAGAGTAGAATCCACACCGCCTGAAAACGCTATAAGGACACTGTCAAGGCTCTTTAAATACTCCAGAAGTTTATTGTATTTTTCACTCATAATAAGCAGTACCTCCATAGTACGGATTTATAAACCTTAAACTTATAGTATGTTCTTATTCTCCATCGTCTTTTTTGCCTTTTTCATTGAATAACCGACAAACGCTGCTGAGACAGCATATGTGGCTGCAGCTGTCCTAACATTGATAAAACCATCAGGTATATGTATTTTTTACCCTCCTTCAATAAAAAAATCATGAAGAATCAGTCTTCATGACCTACCTGTTCCTTCAATTCTGTTATCAGTTCATCCAAATAACCTTGCATAGCGCCCTCCTTGGTGCCAAGAATCTTCACATTACACCGCGAAGATGGAATTAAAAGCTTCATTGCATCCGAGGAAGACACTGCCTCAGCCATCTTTGGGGTAAGCTCACCCATTAGTGAATTGGATATGATTATAGCTATGGGACCTATTATTAAATCCACCTTTTTAGCATTTACTACTATGGCGTTCTCGCCTGTAGCGCCTTCATCGGCGCCTCCTTTTAACATATTAAACGTAGCTGTGGAGTTGGTGCCAAGGGCTATTATCTTTACAGGCAACCTCTCCTGCCTTATCCTCTCAATGACAGCCCGGCCAAGTCCTCCACCCTGACCATCAATTACCGCTATATACAGATTATCTCTCTTCATATTTTTAATTCTACACACATTTCACAGTACTGTCAATAGATATCTTTAGATGCTCCCTTCTTAATAACAGGCATAAGGGCATAGACTAAGGCCATGGATATCAATGCATCTACAGTGTGATGAAGTACAGTGCCTATGACCACCACACCGGCCATATAGGTACCTATACCAAAAGGTATGACTATAAGTCCCTCTAAAATGGCATGTACTGGAAGGACAACAAAGACAGCCTTATTAAAACTCATGCCCCTTCTGATAAGCATCGCCCCTGCTGCTCCCCATACAGCGTGGGTGAGAGCCCTGGCTGCAACAACAGGCCCCAGCTTCAAAAGAAATCCAAAAGCGGAACCCAGCCCGACCATAACCGCTGCTGAAGGACTTACAAGCATTGCCAGCATCTCAGGCACATGTGCCGTAAGGGTTGCTGAAAACGGTGGTATTACAACACCCAGTATACCTCCAAAAGCTATAGGTATCATGATGGCAAGGGCTGTAAGCACAGCACCAGCAGTAAGTTCGTGAGTTTTCATCTATATTCCTCCTATCTTTACAGTTGTCTTTACATCTGTAAAGATATTATAACACCTGCTGAAAAGAGCTGCAAGTGTTAACAAAAAATAAACATAGATTTAACATGGATTTAATACAAAAATCTATAGGTGGTGCTATACTGAAGATGGTGGTCTTACACGAGGGCAATATCCCTCACAACTTAATATGGAAGGTAAGTCCCCTCAACCTTCCCCTCCTAAATTTTCATATATATTTTCAATCCATTATAAAGCCCTTTTCTCTTAGGGCTTTCTCTATTCTTTCCAGCGCTGCCTCACTTTCAGCTTCTACGGTATGCAGGTGTACTCCCTCAGTAAGTGAGGACAAAAGCTTACCCTGGCTCTCTTTTATGCTCCTTATAAAGTTGTCAAGGTCATACCTGGATGATATCATGAGGTATCCTTTTAATTCACCATATACCGGGTGCTCAACTATAACGTCCAGTACCTTTCCCCCGTAATCTACTATGGTGGAGAGCTCTTCATAGACATCTTCCATACCATGCCTGCAGGCAAAAATTCTCGTCTTCCTCTGCATGTTTCCTTCCAGCCTGTAACCCTGAGGCGTGGAGAGTATCTTTTTCCCTTCAGCTCTCATGATTGCGATGTCCTGGACAATCACCTGTCTGCTAACTCCGAGCCGGCTTGACAGCTCACTCCCGGAGATAACCCCTCCATTTTCCAACATTTCAATTATCCTGCACCTTCTTGCCGCTGCATCCACTGCCTTCACCTGCCTTCTTTACCAGTATGTCCTGAATGAGAAAAAATAGTCCTATGCAAATAAATATATCACCTATACTCAGCACATCCGGTCTCGGATAGGGTTTTGGTATGTATATTATATCTCCCAGAATCCATAAGGGCGTACCCGGTGTTATCATCACATGAGAAATAAGGCCTCCCCTGGCAAGACTGTCTGCAAGTTCTGTAAAACCAGCTTTTCTTGCCGCTTTCAAAAGTACCGGCATCCTGCCGCCGTTTAAAGCTATAACCACCATGTTCAGGAAAACCCCAATGCCCACTGGCCAGAATACCCTGTTATCCCTGTTCATATAAACCGCAACCATAAGAAATGCAAAAGAGGACAGGTACAGCCAGTACCTTAAATGTCCAATCTCTTTCGCATACAATACACTGACCGTTTCTATAAGCAGGCCCAGTGCAAACAGGTATGAGCCCCTTATCTCATATTGGGCCGCAGCCTTTATATCAACGCCTCTTATTATTGCTATGATTAAAGAAATGACCACAACATCAATAAACACGTATAAACAACTCCCTGTTATTGGCAAATGCCTTTTTAAATGCCTCCAGTGCAGTAGGTATAAAATGGCCACGCTCATTGACTATCACAGAATACGCCTCATCTTCACTCATAGCCTGCCTGTAGGGCCTATCTGAAGTCAGGGCGTCATAAACATCTGCAATGGCGAGTATGCCTGCTTCTAAGGGTATCTTATCCCCCAGCTGTTCAGGATATCCTTTACCGTTATACCACTCGTGATGATATCGTATCCACCGCGCTTCCATCTCCAAAAACTCTATATTCCTTACTATTCTGTAACCTATCTCAGCATGTTCCTTGACCTTCTCATACTCCTCCGGTGTCAGGCGGCCAGGCTTATTTAATATGCCCTCATCTATCCCAATCTTGCCGACATCGTGCAGGAGAGCTGCAATCTTAATCTTTTCTATTTTGGCATCCGGAAGACCAAGCTCCTTAGCTATAGTCTCTGCATATTTTTCTACCCTCTGTGAATGGCCTTTGGTGTATTTATCCTTTGCCTCTATGGCGTCCACAAAGGCCTGTATAGTCTCATAATACGTCTTTTTTAAATCAAGATAGATCTGTACTGTATACCTGACTATCAAAATAGGCAAAAAGAAAAACGCAAGACTTATGTAGCCATACAGATCATACGCCACGCTCAGCAAAAACCCCATAAACCCCATAGATACAAAATTTGGTAGTCCCAAAGTGAAATTTTCTTTAAAGGTTTTACAAAAATCAATCCCTTTGTCAAAATAGATAACAAGGCTTATCAACAGATCATTTATAAGCAGAAAAATAAAAGAAAACATCATTGTAGTTATGAATTGATTTATATATCCCAAAATACCATGTATCTGCAATGCCACATAAATATAGTTATAGGCAATATGCGCCGATATATAGAAACTTATAACAGTAGAAGCTGTATTAAATACGGTAACCTTAAACGGCCTGTTAAAGACAAACTTAGACTCACCCTTCTTATAGTAGACACTGAAAAACTCTGCTAATCCTACTATAAATACCGCTTTATCAATACCCAGAACCGATATGGCTAAAATCTGAGACACTAAGCTAAAGGAGACCAGAGTACCATTACCCAACTCCAAGGTAAGGGACTCTGATATGACAAGGACAGCAAAAAAAACAGCAAGCCTGCCTATATCAAACCCACTATCAGATACCGTGCTTATACCCCTACCCAGTATCAGCAAGGCTACAGCAGATAAGGTCAATATATATGCAAAAAGTAACTTCTGTCTGCTCAAACGATTGTCCCCCTTCTATAAAAACGGCCGGTATAAACAGTTTAGATTACCATGGTGACCACTTAAAACCTGCTCCGCCAACTACTGCCAGAGCCATTAAGGTTAAAAGAATAGATATTATCCTTGCCTTCATCCCTAAGCCCCCCTTTATGTTTTTCTCTATCCCACGCTACGGGACAGGAGGCCGCTACGCTACGTTTATACCGGCCTTTTTTTCTATTTTTTAAGTGTATTGACTACCCTGTTGACTGCATTTAAAACAGCCTTTACACATGCCTCCTCAATCTCCTCATGGACAATTGCATTTCCAATATATAGTTCCTTATGTCTTGTATTCATGACGCTGAGCACCACAACCAGCACCTTCAAATTGGCTATGTCTATAAACTTATAGTCTTCAACAACAAGGACGATTTCATCCGATATGTACTTATTCAATGCAGAAACCACTGCATTTATAAAAGCAGTCGGTAAAAAACCACTGGAATGGACTCCGCTGTATTCACCCTCATACGCAATATCGTTCTTTTCAAGAACGACCCGTGCGCTTCCCCTAATTCCTTCAAGACTGTACTGCAGGCTTCTTATCCTTAACCGCTCGTCATCATTGGGTAATCCATCGTTCTCTATTTCAGCTACACTTATAACCTTGTAATCTATATCAACATTGAACTTCGCCATGAGAGCCGACTGTACGTCTCTGGAAATCTGTTTAGGATTTCTGCTCTTATCTGCAAGTACATGTATCTCTACAATTTCGCCACGGTCATTCTTTATTATCTTGCTGGATATTACTCCTCCAAGCTGGTTTAATGTCTTTTCCATTTCTTCAAGAAGGTTTTTATCTGTTTCCATTAGCATCCGTCCTTCCAATTGTACATATATTAAATTATTCTACTTATTTTTGCTAATTCCTTCTTAAATAATAAAAAAAATGGATGGATCTCCTCCATCTTTAAATAAAAATATCAATAAATAAACTATTATCTTTATTCCTCATTTGGCTCTATAAGGCCATACCTTCCATCCTTCCGTTTATAGACCACAGCCACATCATCGGTCTCCTCATTGGTAAAGACAAAGAAGTCATGTCCAAGGAGGTTCATCTGAAGTATAGCCTCCTCAACTGACATGGGCTTGATACTAATCTTTTTTGTCCTTACAACCTCGAAGCCTTCCTCCTCTTCCTTAGGCCCCTGAGGTAAATCGGCATATCTTATGGAATCTCCGCTACTGAATCTTTTCTCCAATCTGGTTTTATATTTAAGTATCTGTTTTTCAATCTTATCAACCGCATTATCAATGGAAACATACATATCCGGTGTGGCTTCCTCTGCCCTGAAAAGTATATCCCTGAATGGTATTAATATCTCTGCTTTATGAAATCCCCTTTCTACCTCCAACAATACCCTTGCCTCGAGCTCTTTGTAGAAATATTTGTCAAGCTTTTGGAGTTTCTTTTTTGCTCTCTCCTTTAATGCATCAGTAACATCCATGTTTTTGCCTGTTACAGCAACCTGCATATCATCAACTCCCCTCATTTTTAGGATGCATATAGTTATATTCTATCTTCTTCCCTTTTTTCCTTCTTTTATTACAAAACTTTTCTCTAATACAGGACCTTGCTTAAGAATTCCTGAGCCCTGCTGTTTTCTGGATGAGAAAAGAATTGTTCGGGAGTTGATTCCTCCAATATCTGGCCTCCATCCATGAATATTATCCTGTCGCCCACCTCTCTGGCAAATCCCATCTCATGGGTAACCACCACCATGGTCATACCCTCCTCAGCTAAGCCCTCCATGGTCATAAGAACCTCTTTTACCATTTCAGGGTCCAGGGCCGACGTGGGTTCGTCAAAAAGCATTATATCCGGCTGCATAGCCAGGGCACGGCATATGGCCACCCTTTGTCTCTGTCCGCCTGACAGTTGAGATGGAAAAGCATATATTTTGTCCTCCAAACCTATCTTTTTCAGGAACTCGAATGCAATATCCTCGGCAATATCCTTGCTAAGTCCCTTTACCTTCATAGGGGCAAGGGTTATATTGCCAAGCACATTAAGGTTATTAAACAGATTAAAGTGCTGAAAAACCATACCAATCTTCTGCCTTATGCGGTTGACATCCGTCTTTTTGTCTATCAGCTCCCCCTCTATATATATCTTGCCGCTGGTAGGATACTCCAGCAGGTTTATGCATCTTAAAAAGGTGCTTTTCCCCGAGCCACTCGGTCCAATGATTACAACTACATCCCCCTTGTCCACCTTTGCATTTATACCCTTTAGTACATGCAGCTTGCCAAAATTTTTGTGGAGGTCTTCAACGCGAATCACTGGCTTTAAGCCTCCTCTCCAGGATTCTCTGAAAAGTAGAGAATATATAAGTCATCACAAAATAAATGAGCGCAACCACAATCAATGGTTCAAAGGCTGTATACGTGGCTGCTCTTATTATATCAGCCTGCCTCATCAGGTCGCTCATGCTTATAACAGAGACAGCGGCTGATTCTTTGAGCAGCGCTACAAACTCATTGCCCAGCGCAGGAAGAATGTTCTTTATTGCCTGGGGAATAATCACAAAGCGCATAGCCAGGCCGTAACTCATGCCCAGAGACCGGGCAGCTTCCATCTGTCCATAGTCCACTGCCTGTATTCCTGCCCTGATAATCTCAGCCACATACGCACCGCTATTTATACTAAGGGCAGCTACTGCTGCCGGAAAGCTTGGTATATCCTGACCTATAAGCTGTGGCAGTCCGTAATAAACTATATATAACTGCACAAGTAACGGCGTCCCCCTTATAAGCTCCACATATGCACTCCCTATAAAGCTTAGGGGCTTAAAGCTGGACATCTTCAATAAAGCCACCACAAGACCGAGTATTATCCCAAAAATCACAGAAACTAATGTAAGTTCAATGGTAGTAACAGCCCCCTTTACAAAAAGGGGACTGTATGAGGAGATCCTAGAAAAATCAAGATTCAAAGTTATACCTCCCTTATGCGCCAAACCACTTATTTACCATCTCGTCGTACTTGCCGCTATCCTTCAGGTCCTTTAAAACCTTATTTATTACCTCTACCAGGTCCTTATTTCCCTTTGCCACTGCTGCTGCAGAACCGCCGCCTTCATCTGCCAGCTCTTTAATATATACAGATTTTATATCGTCATTCATGCTGACAAACTTTTTTGCCACTACCTCAGTAGCCAGAACTGCATCAACCTTGCCGTTTTTAAGCTCCATTACGGCATCCGTCAGAAGGTTTATAGGCTTTGTTTTCATTCCCGCCTTTTGGGCTGCAGCTTCCTGAGTCGTACCCAACTGCACAGCAATCAGTTTATCCTTTAAATCGTCAATTGTTGCAATATTAGAGTCCTTTTTGACCAAGACAAGATTTTTCCCGGAGAAGTATATATCGGAAAAGTCCACACTCTTTGCCCTTTCCTCTGTGGCAGTCATACCGGATATTATTACATCAATTTTATTCGCCTGAAGCATGGGTATAAGCCCATTAAAGGAAGTGTCAACTATATGCAACTTCACTCCCAGTTCATCGGCTATAGCCTGTGCCAGGTCAATATCAAACCCGACTATCTTATCTTCGCCGTTGATTATCTCATGGCTCTCATATGGAGGGTAGTCTGCACTGAGCCCTACTATAAGTTCACCTCTTGCCTTTATCTCATCAACTTTGCTTGTTTTTCCCGTGTTATCCTTAGACTGTGAATCAGAACTGCTTTGAGTCTGAGACTGTGAGCCAGAACCATTTTGAGCCTGAGGTTGTGCCGCAGGTTGACTGCTATTGCTTCCACAGGCTGCAACAGCCAGCACCAAAAATACAGTAAGCAAAACAACTACAACCTTCTTCATCCAAAGACCTCTCCCTTCTTTTTTGTATAATTATAGAGCATAATGCATATAAAATCAATATGTAGTCAAAAAAATATCTTATTTTTAAATTAAGATGGCTTGCCTCGATGTTTTTCTAACCTCGCTTATTAATTTTTACGGTAAAATTGATCCTGGATCATATACAATTTTCTTTTATATATGTTCAGTCTGTGGAAAACTACAGTATAAAACTGTGGAAAATGTGGATAAGTCCCTCTATTAGCATGACTGATGGATTAACAATGTTGAAAGGCCTGTGGAGAACACACTACATATTTATTCATACTTGCTTTAATTGTTATTATTTTATTAATGTATTATTTTATTAATGGCCCGTCAATATTATTTAGTACATAAATAAAAATTAAAAGGGACACACCCTAAGTGTCCCTTTGATAATCCTCTTTACTATTACGTAAGGGGATTAACCACGATTAAAACTTCTGTGAGATGATCTGCCACCATTCCCGTGGTTGTCATATCTCTGCTTTTTAGCATCTCTGCACTCCTTGCACCTTACGGGTTCATTCTGGAAACCTTTCTCAGCATAAAACTCTTGCTCTCCTGCGGTAAATACAAACTCCTTTCCGCAGTCCTTACAAACTAACACCTTGTCCTCATACATACGGATAATCCCCTCACTTTAAAGATATTGTTTGCCTATATTCCACTTTAATATACAGGCCATTATTATTATATGGTAAAAGCTTAAAAAAAGCAATACTTTTTTAAAAATTTTGTGGCCTGCCGATGTGTCTCAATGTAAAAGAAAATATGATTCCTGAGACTATTACATACATATAAAAGCTAAAAAACCTCCAGATGCCTATAAACACGCCGAGATTCTGAGTCGGCACAATATTGGAAAAAATCGCTGCATATCCCAATTCAATTACCCCGCTGCCACTGGGTATTGGGTTATATGTAAGTATGCTATAAAAAATGGTTTGCCTTGCAAGCACATTAAACCAATCGATATGTAAGCCCATTGCCAGCATTATAACTGTAGCAAAATTAAAGAAAATAAACCAGAAAAGTACAGTATAAATCATCTGGATTGCGGTCACCTTAACGCCATACGAAAGTATTACTTTGAAATTTTCCTTATATTCCCTTAGTCCTTTAACTATCCTCCATATCCATTTATCTCTTGACCTTTTAAATGTAACTCTCTTAATCATGGAAGAATAACCGATTTTGACTGCCAGCAATTCAATAAAATGTGGATTTATCATTAAGTACCAGCACCCTATAAGAAGCACAAATAAAAACAAAGATACACCTACAGCCAGAACTCTCAGATAAATATTTAACCCTATTCTGTTATAAAAAAATAACGTAAGAAACAGTGGAAAGATGCCGAAAAAAAGCAAAGAGTAAAGCAGTCTGCCTGTCACCACTGTTATCCCTTTATTTATCTTTATATTCTTCTTGCTCAGATAGTATACCAGTGCAGGTAACGCCCCGGATTGAAAGGGCGTTATGGCTCCAATAAAGTGTGAGGCTATGTTAGATACAAACAGATAAAAAAATGAGGTACGCTCACCCATAATCCCAAGGAGGTTCTGTATCCTTAATGTGTCAACAGCCCACGTCCCAAACATCATCAAGACCATCAGCACAATGTATTCAATTCTAATATGTAGTATCCTGTCTATCTCATCAGGACTGACTGTAAAGTATATAATTATAATTATTGTCACAAAGCTTATCAGGACTGACGATAAAAGCCATATCAGGTTTTTTCTATTTAGCAGGTTCATCTTCTACCTCCACATGTCAAGGTTTGCCATCAGAGTCAACCCCTGGTGATACACTCCCGGTTTACTCCCATTCCCTCTTTTACTTCACTATCCCTATACCATATTATTGTTTTTCTTACAACCGTTCTTAAATTTTTCTACAGTATTTTGGATTGTATAGATTAATTGCCCACGGCTGTCTTCTATGCATCACAAACCGCCTTTGGAAACCTATCGTGTCAATCCCTTAATATAAACATTATACAGGATGTTTTGTGTATATGGAAGGTACTTGTCGGAGTATCTTCTTTTTTGTATTTTATTGCGTTTTCATTCGCTGAGAAGATGCAATACTGCCTTTACAATGCGACAAAATGTAACAAATAATTGCTAATAGTGCAAATTCCTCTACTTTTCGTAACTATCATTTACTCAATATTTAAATCAAACTATAATCATTAGAAGGAGGTGAATTCATGTTTGGTGATGTGTTGCACAGATTACGAAAAGAGAAACATCTTACCCAGAGAGAACTTGCAGATAAACTGTCTATTTCAAGAAGCGCTCTCTCGTTGTATGAATCAAACAAAAGAGAACCAGATTTCGCTACTTTAAAAAAGATTGCTGATTTTTTTAACGTCTCTCTTGACTATCTCCTCGATAGAGAGGTGGGTAATACTTCCACAAACGATTACAAAATACCCGACTATATATCCGAGGTACTAAAAGACCCAGATATAACTCAGGCTTTCAAAGAGTTAAAAAACATGTCAGAAGAGGAAATAAAGAGCCTTGCTGTTCATCTGTACGCAATCAAACTAATGCGTACAAAGGAGAAAGAATCAAAAGGTACTAATAAATCTTAATTAATTATGCCCAACGTGTTCCAGTCCCTGTCTCAACAATGTCAGTATGTGTTCATCATTTAGAGAATAAAAGACGGATTTGCCTGCTTTTCTGAATTTTACAAGCCTGGCAGCCCTTAAGGTCCTTAATTGATGAGATATGGCTGACTGCGACATATTAAGAATTTCTGCTATATCACAGACACATAATTCATCAAGGCTGAGTGAATATAATATTTTTATACGGGTTGGGTCACCAAGTATTTTAAAAAGGTCGGTAAGTTCACTAATGGTCGTGTCGTCCAGTTTGTGGTTTAATACATTATCAATCTCTTGCTGATGTGTCTCATTTTCATCGCACAACTCTATATTATCATCCACCATAATTGTGAGCAGGCCTCCTTTGGTAAGTTAATTCAAATCACATCAGTATACAGCAACGATACCTTCTCGAGGTATAATTTGCCCTGGATGTCATCCGGGAAAAGTGGTATTTCCATTAAGATCATGTCCTTAAATTTCCTATAAATCTCTTCCATATAAAACCTCTCAGTTTGTTTCCGCTTAAGCAAAAACTCATCAGATATATCATCGGGCAGAACCTTATTTATTATAACTCCGCCTATCTGTATCCCATATTTTGCAAGAATGGATATCGCCTTTTGCGTCTCTATAATCGGCAATTTCTCTGGGTTTAACACAAACACAAAGCACGCCTTCCTGCTGTCTATTAATATTTCCCTGGCTTTTTCATACTCTTCTTTCCGTCTCATCAGTATATTCAATACGGGATCATTGGTATACTTGTCATGGAGTTCTTTATTCCCGACAGTTGACATCTTCATAAGCTCTACAGCCTCGCGCCTGCTTGAAATCAACGAATCCATCCAGGCACCCATAAGTTCCGGCAAAGACAGTAGCCTTATCGTGTGACCTGTAGGGGCAGTGTCAAAAATGATGACATCATAATCTGAGGTATAATTTATTATGATCTTCACCAGTTCGTCAAATATGGCCGCCTCTTCAGAACCAGGAGATACCACCATTGCATCTATTTGCCTTTCTATCTCTTCTATTATTATAGGGCTTAAGGTCTTGCGCATCTCGGCCTTTGTCCTCTTTATATAATCATCGCTGGCCTTTTCTGGGTCAATCTCAAGACCAAAGAGATTATTATCCAGCTCTCTTATTTTATTCCCAATCTCTACTTCAAAGATGTCTCCCAAAGAATGGGCAGGATCTGTAGAGACGATAAGCGTCTTATAACCCCTTTGTGCACAAAAAAGGCTGTAAGAGGCCGAACTGCTGGTCTTGCCAACACCACCCTTGCCACCAAAGAAAACTATATTTTTCATCAGCAGCACCAGTCATATTTGCCCCAGCGTTCACTCAAGACCTCCTTACGGTCAAGCATTCTTTTTTCCCATGTCGTGAGGTCTTCGGCAAGATAGGGCAAAAGCTCTATAGAATAATAACTGGATGGCAATGGCAGTCCAAGCAGCTCACCATAGCACAGGATCATGAAATTGTCTAATTTCTCATAGGCCTCAACCCTCATAATCCTTGAGGAGTTGTAGTCAGCCGAAAAGGCACCTTTAATGAATTCTTTGGTGAAGTCTAAAGTCTTCATCAACCTCTCATTATTCATATCTCAGTTCCCCCTTTTATTAATATCATCAAGAGTCTTAAATTCATAACCTTCATCCCTGATTGAGTCAATAATCTTAGGCAATGCCTCGGTATCATCCTTTGATTCAGCGTGGAGAAGGATAACTGCCCCCGGATGCAAATTGTCCATAACAGTATCGTAACTTTCTTGCGGCCCTCCAGGTAATGGGAGCCAGTCCTTGAAGGCAAGGCTCCAGAATACCGTTGTATATCCCAGTTCTTTTGTCACTTTTAGCGTTCTTTCCGTATACTCTCCCATGGGTGGCCTTACATACTTTGTCTTTATCCCCACATCCTTCATCAGCAATTCATCCACCCCATTTAGTTCCTCCTTAATCCTATCATCGGTAATTGTTGGCAGGCTGGGGTGTGTCATTGTGTGGTTGCCCACTATATGGCCCTCTTCAACCATTCTCTTTACATAGTCTGGGTGCTGCTTTACATAAGAGCCTGTGACAAAAAAGGCTGCTTTTACATTCCGGTCATTTAAAATATCCAGTATAGTTGGTGTGTATCCATTTTCATAGCCTTCATCAAATGTCAGATAGACTACCTTTGATGATTCATCTCCGGTAAAAATAGCACCATACTTGTCTATCAGTTCCCTGGCGGTCTTAGATATGGTTGGAGTTTTATGCTCGCTGTTACGTACCATACCCCATCCTATTGGTGTCTCTACCGGCTCTGTTTTTTTGCTTTCTTCTTTCTCCGGTTGCTTCACGCTGTCGTCTTTCTCCACGTCCTGTGGTACATTATCCTTTTGTAAATCAGACTCTGCATTTTCAACGGTGTGATTATCTTCACTGCTGCCGGCATCATTTGTCTGACTCTGGTTTACCCGAGTCTCTGCTTCACTGTTTGCCTTTGACTGTACAGGCTGTTTAGCAGGTTCCTGCGATTTTTGCCTATAGCTGCATCCACCCATGACAAGCAGTAGTACCAATAATAATGTGATCAATCTTGATTCCATCTAAGCCAGCTCCTTATGTGTATTGGCAGATGTCTCTATAGAGACAGGTGTGACATCTGTTTTTATCAACACGGTATCTATGGACTGCGCCATTTCTGATGCTTTGCATTTCTTTAATTATTTCTGTTACCTTTTCCCTTATATAATAATTGTTGTCAATCTCGTAGGCTTTATTGGCATATATCAATCTCCCCTTACCAGGGCGAATGCCATAATTTTCTTCAACAAGAAGAAAATATACGGCAAGCTGCATGACATCTTTTTCAAGAGGTGTGTCTGTTGTGGTTGATTTGAGTTCCACCGGTACTAAATCATCACCCTTCTTGAAGATATAGTCGGGCTTTCCGGAAATCATATATGTGTCTGATTTCAGCAGTGTTCCATCCCCTTTTGCATCACTGTAAATAGACCTATAGCCTTTTATTCCAACAGTCCTCTTAATCTCCCGTATCCTTAACGACGTTTCCTTATCAAGAAGGATGATGGCCAGGCCAACTATAAAAATGATCAGAGCAATGACCATATCTTCCACCCTATCCATAAGATAAGTACGGCAGAAGCCAGCCCGGCTACAATCCTGATAAAGTTTTGCATCTTAAGCCCCCTGTCATATGCTTTATGATATTTTTTCCCTTTTTTAAACCTTTTAGAAATTTTTTTCGTTCCCCGCGGTATTTTGTTTACGGTCAAGCTGTAGTAATATTGATAAGGGCAATAGCAAAACCTGTTAACGTCTTCCGCAGATATATATTTCCCGGCCTCCTCATGGTTTTTTCCAATTTGTTCCATGTGCAACACCACCCGCTACAAGACCATTATACATCTAATTTAACGGATATTAAAGCTCCTCAAAACTTTTTACATATATAATAAAAAAACTTGAAATTCTGATAAAAATTTACATACCGCCATGACATCAAATATAGCCATTAAGGATATTTCTGTGTAGGTTTTATTGATTTTTTAAGTTGGGGTACTTGATAAATCCATCCAACATGCGTATAATATACTGTGGTCAAAAGATTTGACTCCCCCTTTAATATAAATCTTTTAAGTCCTTGGTTAACCAAGGACTTTTTTTATCACCCTTTCCCAGTTTTTATAACATATCTTATCCACATCCTCTATACTGTATCCGCTATCAATCAGATTTTGACGGATTAACAGCATGTCGGATACGCCGCTCATATCTCCAGGTATTGTGCACCCATCAAAGTCCGATCCAAAACCTACACACCCTATGCCGGCTACATCTGCAATATGGTCAATGTGGCGTATTATATCATTCATGCTGGCCTGGCCATCACTCAAGAATTCAGCAGCAAAATTAATGCCTATAACCCCGCCGGTATCAGCAATTGCCCTTATTTGCTCGTCAGTAAGATTTCTTGGGTGGCTGCAGAGTGCCCTGCAGTCAGAATGGGATGCAATAACCGGCGCACTGGCGACATTGATAACATCCCAGAAACCCCTTTCATTCAGGTGGGATACATCCACAATCATACCTATCCGGTTCATCTCCTTCACTACGTCCTTGCCAAAAGAAGTCAAGCCGCTTCCCGAATCCTCTCCAATGCCGTCTCCCAGTTCGTTCCTCCTGCTCCATGTCAGTGTAATCGCCCTGACACCAAGCCTGTAAAAATCCCTCAGCAGATACATGCTGCCCTCTAAAGCCTCACCGCCCTCTATGGATAGAAGACCGCCAACCCTACCATTCTCCTTTATCCTGTTCAGGTCATCGAATCTATATACAGGTTCCAGTCTGCCTCCGCTTTTATCCACCTCATTGTAAAAGCTATCAATCATGGCAAAAACCCTGTCCGCCGCTTTTTTTCTCACGTACATGTCGTCAACAAAACACGCAAAGACCTGCATCAATACCCCTGAACTTTCCAGTGCAGGAAGGTTGATATGGCCTTCTCCATCATCCATTAAACTCCGCTTTCCATCCACCGTATCCATCAGGGTATCACAATGAAAATCAATAAACATGCAAACACCCCCCTTTTATCATTATTGTATCATTAATTGTATCATACTCACCTATAAATTTCTCGACTTATACAAAATAAAATAGGCACAAATAATTTTTCTTAGTTTAGGAAAAATAATTAGTGGTGATGATAGATGGAATATATATCAAAGGACCTGAAAGAAAATATTGAGGAGCTTAAAAATCGCTTTAAAGAGTGCGACGACATAATATTTAGAGAGTTTCATATTGGAAACCAGGCCTTTACACACAAGGTAACACTCATCTATTTTGAAAACATGATAGACAGGGCGCTCATACAGGATAACATAATAAAACCCCTTACAAAGGTAGATTACCTTACAATAGAGCGTAACCCTGGAAGGCAGCTATTTGATAGGATAAAGGAAAAGCTCATAACGGCATACAGGCTGGAAGAAAAGGACAATATGGGTGAGATAGTGGCAGCCATCCTTTCTGGCAATACGGCTCTTTTTGTAGACAGAATTGACAGGGGTATCGTCATATATTCAAAGGGGTGGGAAAAGAGGAACATTGAAGAGCCTCAAACTGAGGTCGCCATAAGGGGTGCTCATGAGGGGTTTATTGAGTCCTGCGGGACAAATGTCTCTCTTATACGAAAGAGGATAAAAGACCCTAACCTAAAGTATTTTTCAACTGAGATAGGAAAACGCAGCAAAACAACCGTTGGACTTATGTATATCGATGGCATAGCAAACCCTGCAATTATAGATGAGCTTAAAAGGAGGATAAGTAAAATCGACATAGACGGGATACTGGAGAGCGGCTATATTGAACAGTTGATAGAGGATAATCCAATGTCTCCTTTCCCCCAGTTCAGGCACACAGAACGTCCTGACGAGACGTGTGGTGCGCTCCTGGAGGGAAATGTGGTAATCCTCTGTGATAACACACCCTATGCTCTGATAGCACCTGTTACACTGATCGGACTGTTCCAGTCCATTGATGATTACAGTTCCAACTGGTATATAGCCACCTTGATCAGGGCACTCAGATTTTTAAGCGCATTTTTTGCCGTCACTATACCTGCCCTTTATATTGCCTCAACGTCGTATCATCCCGACATGCTGCCAACAGACCTGGTTTTATCCATAGCTTCGTCAAGAGAGAACGTGCCATTTGCCACACCAATAGAAGCACTCCTGATGCTTATAACGCTGGAGGTATTAAGAGAAGCTGGTGTGAGACTACCAGCGCCTTTTGGTCAGACAATAGGTATAGTTGGAAGCATTGTCCTCGGCCAGGCCTCTGTGCAGGCCGGAATTGTCAGCCCCATAATGGTCATAATAATATCAATAAATGCTATATCATCCTTTGCTATCCCCAATTTTAACCTTGCCATATGTTTCAGGCTGATGACATTCATATTTATCCTTTTAGCTTCAGTCGCAGGCCTTTACGGGGTATACATAGGGTTTCTGGCGCTCATAATACACCTTGTAAAACTTAAGAGTGTGGGAGTAAGCTATCTCTCGCCATTCGTTAACTTTAAAATCGGTGATGGTATAGATACATTCTACAGAGCTCCGTTCCATCAACTCACCAAAAGGCCAGACTATACCATGCCCCTCGACAAAGATAGGATGAAAAAGCATTAATAGGAACAGGAGGCCATACAGTTTGAACAAAATGACACCTATCACAGGTGTTCCAATAGTATTATGTTTCATTGGATTTTTAAGTGGAGTCGAAAAACCATGAAAAAAACTCTTTTGCTCACCTTGACCATTATACTTATGTCTATATCACTATCAGGTTGCTGGGATTTGGCCGATATAGACAAAAGGCTTTTTGTAGCTTCGTTTGCTATAGATAAGGATGATAATAATTTTGTCGTTACACTTACAGTCCCTTCCAACCTGACAACGGGCAGCACAGGGTCAAATCAAAATCAGGATGCCCCCGTCCCATCTTTTAGGGAAGAATCCAGCACGATATATGGGGCATTGGATAAGTTGTCACTCAGGATAAACAGAATGATAGATTTCTCACACACCTCGGTAATACTCATCGGTGAGGACACTGCAAGAGATGATTTAAAACCAATACAAGAATTTTTAGAAAGGTTTGCCAGTGTAAACAGGCGTGCCCAGATAAGTATCTCAGAGGGGAAGGCAGAAAACATAGAAAAACTTCATTCAAAATTAGAAAAGCAGACCTCCGTGTATCTTGATACTATATATGAAAATAGAAACTCACTCGGCTACTTTGTCCATCAAGATGTAAATGATTTTATACGCATGATGCATTCTACAGGCGGCAACATGCTCATGAGCAAGGTAAAAATCGGACCCAATGATGCGTATATAGGTGGAGCAGCTGTGATAAAAGATAACAAAATGGTTGGATGGCTGGATGCAGAAGAAACCCTGGGTATAAACCTGATTAAAAATAAGATTAAAAATCCACTTATACCATGTGACAACATCACATTTGAGGTATCAAACAGCCATGCAAAGCTATCAGTCATATCAAGTTATGTGCCAACCATAGGCATAGACATAAAGGTAAGGTGTAACATACTTGAAGCTGTTGAATTATCGCCAACAGATGAGAAAAAAATAAAAGCAGCAGAAGGCATAATTTCTGCGCGCATAAAGTCAATTGTATATAAAAGTTTGGATACCATTCAAAACGAGTATGGTTTTGACGCTATCCAACTGGGCGAGTTTCTGTACAAATTTTATCCAGATATTTGGAAGAAATATCAACAAGACTGGAATGAGATATTCCCGAATGTAAGGTTCATAGTAAATGTGGACTCTACAATACAAAAAGTCGGCAGTATATGATAAAGTGCAGAGGAAGGTATTGAGTATGAACGGTGATAACGAAAAGATAACCTCATATCAATCTGTAGCATTTCTTATCTCCGTAATCATTGGAACAGGCGTGCTCAGTATGCCAGGAGATGTAGCTAAATCTTCCGGGCCTGACAGCTGGATATGTGTCATTTTAGGTGGATTTTTTTCGTTTTTATTCAGCCTCCCTATAGCATATGTAATAAAATATATGGATGAAAAATCATTCTCTGAGTACCTTATAAACCGTGCAGGTAGGTTTTTGGGCACCATCATAGCACTGCTATACTCAGTCTATTGTTTCCTCATCTCAATATCAACCTTACAGGTGTTCGCCAATGTGCTTTGTACATACATATTTAGGGAAACACCAAAAGCATTTGTCATTATCTTAATGTTGTTGCTCACTGTCTACCTTACAATCTCAGGGGTAAAACCTACTGTTGAAACATCCTATATCCTCCTGCCCATACTCATTTTTTCCATTATTTTGATATACGCACTCACACTGCACAAGGCCGATTTTACAGAATTTTTGCCTTTCTTAAACTCTTCTTTTAAGGATCTGGCATTAGGTACTTACAATACCCTATACAGTTATCTGGGCTTTGAACTGCTTTTGTTTATAGCTCCAAGTCTCAAAGACAGGAACAGCGGGAAATATATACTTAAATACACATTCATGATGCTCATACCAGTGTACCTGTATGTGGTAGTTTTGGTAATCTCATCACTTGGTTTAGAGCAGACAAAACAATGCATATGGCCCAGCATGACCCTCATGATGAGTATTTCAGGGCCTGGCCGTATATTTGAAAGGCTCGGCATTGTTGCAATGGTAGTTTGGATATTAACTTCATTTACCACACTGACCGGCTTCTATCTGGGAGGGGCACTCACATTTTCAGGTTTGTGGGGGCTAAAAAATTATAGAACTGTAGTGATAATAGCTGCTCCCATTGTGTACATACTGTCACTATTACCCAGCAACGCCTTCCAGACAATAAATTTTATCAAGGTTCTTAATTACCTTGGTATTGCATGCAGTATAGCAATCCCCATATGCCTTAGTATTGCAGAGTCCCTAAGGTCATACTCAAGACATATAAAAAAATAAAGGCAAGGCTGCCATTTAATAAACCTCAGGATTATTTAATATCCAACCTGTATCCTTAATTGATGCTTCTGCCCTGACCTCTATCAATATGCTGGGGAATATATTGTCCCAGTCCTCTTTTGTCTGTTCCCAGACCACCGGGTTGGTGTGTTCCAGTACTTTTTCAAAACCCAGGAAATCCACCCTCTGTTCCTGTGCCTTTTCTACAATGCTGGTAATATATGTTTCAATACTCTTGCCTACCTCATTGTTTATCTCGTACATTATGGTTGGGTCATTTGCAAAATCAGGGTATAATGTACTCTGTTCAACATATCCAGTAACTTTAACATTTATCATATAGACCAGACTGTTATCCCTTACGATTGGTTTTATGACTGTCCTTCCCTCCTCTATACCCACATTTACCGTAGCTCCGCTTGAAGGGAGTCTGGTTACTATATCGGTACTCTTAACCCTTCCAAACAGCCAATTACACGCCACAGTATCCCCCTCATCCAGCATACCTATAAGTTTTCCATCCTTGTATATGCTTGCACCGTAAACCCTCATCACCTCCTTATCCCCGTCCTTATCCAACCTTATGCGTCCCATCAAAGCTGCATGGGGAAGAGCCTCTATATTCTCCAAAAATTTGTTCAACTGCACCGCATAAAACTTAAGGCTATACTTTGAGATATCCCTTGTTATATGCACTATAGCAAATGCTGGCATGGTATCATATTCAAAGTTTGCCTCAAGTACATCTTTGGCTCTACCATCTACTGTAAACATCCACGGAGTAAGAGTATATTTAGGGTCCCTCTTGAAGAGGTTTACCAGCTCGGTTATCCCCTCTCTACCCATATCTTCTCCTATCAGAACAGCCTGAATATGACCCAGAAACGGAACCCTGGAGGACTTTATATAGGCGTCTTTTACAGCCAATTCCACACTATCGCCAGTGCCAGAAACTGTGATTGTCTCGTTGCCCAAGGACAGGCTTTCACCTCTGCCTTTTCCCATTTTAGGCAATTGAAAAGTCACTTCATATCCTCCTGTCCTCACATCCTTATCAATACCAAAAAGGAGTACCATATTGTAATTCTCTATAGGCATTGAACACCCGTAACTTAACATATTCAATACTAAAAGAAAAAAAATCAAAAATTTTTTCACCGTCTCACTACACTCTCCTTTATAATACTTATAATAAGCAGTAGCAGTGGGAGCCCAAACAGTACTACAGGATAAACGATAGGGGTCCATATCCTTGACGGGAATACAAGGACCTCACTAATGTTCTCCGGCAACATCGCAAGAAATATAACTATCGGTGACAGTACATACGCTATCACCTTATAATCCTTAAGCCCCAGCCACTGTCTTAATCCATCAACCGTTATAAAAAAATAAATGCTTAATTTAATAAAAACCAGTCCTGTCCACATGGCTATAGCTATCGCTTCCAATCTCTCCATGGACTGTGAAAGCTGAGCCTCTCTAAGAAGCATAAAGGTTGAAAATATGGTGGAGTCTACTCGTTCGCAGCTCATTGTCATTATCTCCATGGCAACAACTAAGCTCAAGCATATACCGCTTACTAATATTGCTGTCTGATTGTATTTCATGAGCTTCTTATTATCGCTCACATAGGGTATAATCATAAGGGCTATGATATCCTCAGCCAAAAATGAGGCACTGATAAATGAACCTCTGACTGCCATCCCTATGTCATGGGGAATAATGGGTTTTATATTCAATGTATTGATGTTTTTTACCGGCATAATAAATAAAAGCAATATAAATATAACCAGAAACAGCATAACCACATCACTGCAGATGCCTATGGTTTTAAGTCCTTTTAAAACAGCGTACAGAATAAGCACCATGGTCAGAATCAAAATGACAATCAATGGGACATTAACAGTCACAAAACTCTGAAAAGGCAGGGTAAACTCTCTCAATACTATCACCACAATACTGAGATATGTAAGGATAAACACTAACCCTACTACCTTACCTGCAAATTTGCCGACTATCTCCTGGCTGTATTCCACTACAGTCTTATCCGGGTATCTCAGCCCCAATTTCATCACTATATACCCTACCATCAGGGCCTGTAGTGTCCCTATCAGGACTGAAATCCATGCATATTGCCTGCTTACTTCTACCGTAGGTGAAGGATTTAAAAACACCGAAAGGCTTACAAGGGTATTTATCATAAGCCACATGAATCCTCTTGGACTTAAAGATACTCTTTTAGTGTCTCCTGTTTTATCCATTTACCTGCCCTCCCCTTTCTGCTTTATGTCCATCCTCTTCTTGTTTTCTGATTTTATATAATTGGGCCTGTATAGCATAGTCCATCGCGGCAGCCGTAATATAGAATCCTTGTTATCCCTTAAGTCAAATGGAGCCAACGGAGTAAGATATGGTACCCCAAATGATTCCAGTGAGGCCAGATGTGCCAATAACATTATGACACACCATGCAAAACCGTATATGCCAAGAAGCCCGCTTATTATCAAGACAGGATAAGGCAAAAGCCTCATCATATAAGATGCTGTATATGACGGAACAGCGTAGGACGCCAGTGTCGTAGCGGCAACAATAATAACCACAAAAGGACTGACCAATCCGGCGCTCACTGCAGATTGCCCTACAACCAGTGCCCCTACAATGCTGATCGTCTGGCCAATGGTACCTGGAAAGTGTATACCCGCTTCTCTTAAGATTTCAATCAGTATCATCAGGATCAGTATCTCAGCAAATGGAGAGAATGGTATAAAGGACCTCCCGCTCATTATGCTCAGGGCGAGTGTTGTCGGCGGCATTTCCTGATTGAATGTTACCACAGCAATATAAAATCCAGGAAGAAATATGGCAATAAATAGTGCTAAAATCCTTAAGACCCTTACTCCACTTGATATTATGCTGTTTTCATAATAGTCGTCCGGTGATTGTACAAACTCCATAAAAAGAAACGGGACTATCAGCACCACCGGTGTACCGTCCACTATTATTGCCACCTTTCCCTCTAATAGATTGGCAACAGCCTTGTCCGGTCTCTCGGTCGTCATAATTGTCGCAAATGGCGATAAGGGTGCATCACTTATAAATTCTGCAATATAGCTGGAGTCCACTATAGCATCTATATCTATCACCTTGAGACGTTTTTTTACCTCTTCAACGATCTTATTGTCGGATATTCCGTCTATAAAAGCGATAATAACGTTTGTCCTGCTGGATCTTCCAATTGTAAGCGGTTCAAAATGAAGGTTTGGGTCTTTAATATATCTCCTTAACAGTGTGACATTGGTAAGCATGGTCTCCGTGAAACCGGAATGTGGACCCTTGGCAATAGCCTCATTTTTAGGCTCGTCTATACTGCGTTCCTTCCATCCCCTGGTCTCACACATAATGGCCCTGTCAGAACCATCTATAAAGACAACTGTAGAACCGTTTAGTATATAGTTTATACATTCACTAAACTTGTCTACCTCACGTACATCATTGGCCGTTATCATGAACTGGCTCACATATTTGGAAGCTCCAACAGAATTAAACTTTTCCTCATCAACTTCCTTTAGCATAATTGGCCTTATTACATTAAGGTTGATAATCCTCTTATCAACCAACCCGTCAATATAGGCGACAGCGGCATAGGTATCTGCTTTTCCACCCAGTGAGAACTTTCTTGTTATGACATCAAAGTTTTCATTCAGGGTCTTCTTTACTTCTTTTATGTTGTTATCAACAGATTTATCTATCTTCTCATTTTTTTCTTCCGGATGTTTTTCTTGATTATTGTTTTTAAATAATCTGTCAAGTAGGGACATACATAAACCTCCATGCGATTTCGTCTATATGTTATTGTTTTCAAATTCTGCAGAATTTATTATTCAAACACTGCCTTAATATATGATACATAATTAGCCCGATTTTTATAATATGTATAACAAATTCTTTAAAAATGTGGTAAAATAATAAATAATAGGAGGAGGATGAACATGCCTATATACATTTATTATCCGATGCTTATATTTTCCAAGATGCCCTCATTTATAAGGACACCAATCATAAGGGTCATCCTGGAGTTTTATTTGAAAAAATACATCAAGCTTGAGGTTTATAACAAAGAAATACTGGAAGAAATGAAGGGAAAACCGGCATTATATATATGTAATCATTTGAGCAACATGGACGCCATCTTACTGAACAAGGTCCTCAAGAAGAATAGGGTTGCCTTTATAGCGGGGGTAAAGCTGACGAGAAACATCATCACCTACCAGGTAATGCAGACAGTGAGGACCATAAAAATAACCCCAAATACAGCAGATGTGGGGGCTATTAAGGCGGCTATAGATTATCTGAAAAAAGGTGGTTCAATACTTATATTCCCTGAAGGTACAAGGAGTCGGGTACGGTCCATGATAGAGGCAAAACCAGGGTTCGCTGTCATAGCCAGCAAGGCAAACGTGCCGGTAGTGCCAATAGGAATCGAAGGGGTGGATGACATATTCCCTATAAACGATAATGACATAGGAAAGGAATTTTTCAAGAAAAGAGGCACAGCAAAGATAACCATAGGAAAACCTTTCTATATAGATAAGCAGGGCGAGAACGAGGACAGAGACCAGTGGCTCAGGAGGATTACCAACGATGCCATGTACAGGATTGCTGCATTGGTCTCCCCTCGTTATCGTGGTGTATACAGCAAGGAGAATGCTAATTAGAATAGAGAAGTTCACCATCGGGAGTTACAACAAAACTCCTTATTTTTTTTAGATTTGAGTTTGCTTTCAGCTCATCCTCTAAATTATTGTTTGAAGAGGGATATCCTGTGTATATAACGCTTATTATCCAGGCTTTTTTATTATCAAAGTCTGCATATACATTGTATACCGGAAGGTAAGGGTCAAGATCCATTTCATTTGAGACAACCTCAAGGGAGTTGCCCATATCCAGTCCCTCTTCCATGGCTTTTTTCTCTATTACCTCTTCACATTCCCTCTTTATTTCAGGTATGGTGTCGGATATGTTATATATGCTAGAGAACTTTGAGATTTCATCAGGAGGATTTATCTTTATATTGTCTACGTCCTGCTTTGTATAATTGAGTATATCAAACCTTACAACTGGTGGATTGGTTTTTAGTTTTTGAATACCTCCCGTCTTGAGTTCAGTAAAGTATTTTTCAAGGGCCTCCGATTTAAAGATATTGTCTTTTTTTCCGCTAAGTAAAAATGTATTGGTAGACAGCCTTTCTATAACTATTTTTTCTGCATTGGCACCGCTCACTATCATCTTCATATCATGGTTTTCAACTGCTGTTTTCGTCGAGTTTCTTGAATCTTTGTTTATTATATTTGCAATTGTTGATATTTTTTCTCTGTCTGTTATTTTTTCCAGAATAACACTGTAGGGATAGCTTAGGCCAACCGTAATACTTCGGACATCTTCAGGTACTACAGACTGCTGAAAACCACATGATGACAGAAATATACTCAACAGAATTACTGTAAAAAGGATTTTCTTCACTCTGATTCACCCATCCTTTATTTTTTGAGCTTCAATATAGTCTTTTTCATTATTTATGTTGAAAAAGCAGTATTTGTTACATATATTATCATTATACCCAATATATAGAGTTTTTACCTTGTTAAAGAGCAGGGATATCTTTTTTTGCCCATTCCTTATCATGCAGTCAATTTCATCTATACAGGCCTTTGAGTATATTGCGCAGAGCGGTTCTAAGAGTTCGCCATTTTTTGGTACAACTATATCATACCCCTCAGCCATTTTTTGCATGTATCTTATCAGTCGTATATCTATAAAGGGCATGTCCACTGCAGTTATAAAGTTATACAGGTCATTGGAGGCAACCAGACCTGAGAGTATACCACCCAGAGGTCCAGTGTTACTATAGATGTCTGATACATATTTTACTTCATAGGGATATGTCTTAGAGGAAACTACAATAATCTCATTAAAAACTTCTTTTAAAATATTGATGCTGTTCCCAAGAAGGTCAGTCCGTCCCCATGGAAGCAGGGCTTTGTCCATACCCATCCTGGAAGCAGCACCGCCAGCCAGTATAATTCCTGCCATTACGGTATCCTATCGATAACTTTTTCATTATATCTGCCTGACAAAAACCACGTAAAAAGAAAGGCAAGGACGAGCCGCGGTATCAGCAGCAAAAACACATTTGCCCCCAACCTCGCCAGTATTATAGTATCCTCAATTACCGAATGGCATATCACCAAAAAGGTACATACAAGAAAAAAGTCTTTACGGCTTATTACACCTTCCCTGGAACATTGAATTATTACTCCTGCGCTGTATGACAGTCCAAAGACCATGCCCACAATAAGGGGAAAGGCAGATTGTTGCGACATGCCCATCTTTTTGACTACCGGTGCAAATATATCAGATGCTTTGTCCATGAGCTTCGTATCCCTCAGTATTTCCATGACAATCATCAGTGGGATTACCACCTCGGCGATCTTCAAGACCTGCATAATCCCGCCATAAACCCCATTATAGAGCGCTTGCAGCATGTTGTAACCCCCCTTAACCTACATTATGACATTAAGGATTATACCCATAAATGCGGCAATAGTTACTCTGGTTAGAACTATGGAGGTTATCGGTACACCAACTTTTTTCGTGACGGCCGTCTCATTGATAAGGCTGTGGCATATGGCAACCATCGTCCCAAGAATGGTAACCTCTTTTATCGAAAGACTTAACGCCGTCATAGCGCCTATTGCCGCATATACATTGACAAAAGCGCCAAGAACAAGGGCTATAGACGCTTCCCCGGGCAACCCAAATACCCTTAGTACAGGCGTAAGGATTTGTGAAAGGTATGGAAATAGTGGTGTGTATCTTAGTATAGTCACCAGGACATACACAGGAAATATTATTTCAGCCAGTTCCCACGTTGTCCTTATTCCATTTATGATACCTCTCTTTATTGTATCTACAGTCAATTTATAGCCTCCTTATGTTGACCCTGGCATCATATATGGCGGCCTGGCCTCCCAGGTCTGCTGTAGCAATCGGTGTAAGCCTGTTGACCCCATACTGACCCTCATATATCATGACAGTACCTACCGGTACAGCCCTGGAAGGCCTGGCCAGGCCCTCCAGCTCACCGGAGGGAGATGTCACAAGGACTTTATCCCCATCCAGTATGCCCATCTTTTCTGCCTCACCAGTATTAATATACACATATGGCAGGTCATAAATGCCTACGTAGCTCTGGGAATGCAGCGAGTCCTTTGGATGCGGTGTAATGAGACGATATGTATAACCCTCATCACCATCGCCTGCCCTGATATTTAAGTCAAAGTTTAAAAACTCAAACTTGCCGCTCTCTGTCATAAAGCCATCCTGCCATGGTATCTCCGTTGAACCCGGCGGCTCAATATACCCTTTTTTAATATCCTCCAAGGTGATACCATGCCTTTTCAACGGTCTTAAGGCCATCTCAAGCCATTCTTCAGATGTAAGGTGTGGAAAACCTTCCAGACCCATCCTTTCAGCTATATCTGCAAATATTTCCCATTCCGGCCTGGCCTCTCCTATCCTGTCTATAACCCTTTCAGCATAGTTGAGATATGTCCTGCTCATGGTGGTATATATAACGTCTTCCTCCTCTAAGAAGCTTGTCACCGGCAAGACCATGTCGGAAACTTCACACGTATCCGTCATAAAGAGATCCAGTGTAACCTTAAAATCTATCTTATTCAGTGCTTTTATAAGTCTTCCTGTGTCTGGTATCTGTCTCAATGGATTAGCCTTGGTGACAAACAGAGCCTTGACAGGAGGATCTGCCTCCTCAAGAAAAGTTGCCATCTCGCCCCTTAAAAACTCTCTCTTAGCGGTTGCCCTATCGGCAGCATAAAACCCATCATCTATATACCTGCTCATCAGCCGGTGAGAATAATTGACACCTCCGCCCCTTACACCCACATTTCCAAGGACAGCCCATAGAGCGTCAATAGCCCTGACTGCATTGCCTCCGCCTGCATGCCTCTGCATCCCATACCCTATATAGCATGTGGCAGGTCTATTCTCCATGAGGAGTCCGGCAATATTCAAAATATCCTCAGGACAAAGCCCCGTCTCATGCAATACCCACCCCATATCAAGTCTCTTTAGCAAACTTAAATATTTCTCGTAACCATTTGTCCTGTTGCTTATAAACCACCTGTCTTCTTTTCCTCTCTCTATTATTGTTTTGGCCAGGCCCAGAGCCAGCAGTGCATCGCTCCCAGCTTTTATGGAATAATAATAGTCTGCCAGCTTTGTACTGGCCGTCGCTATTGGGTCAATCAGCAGTACCTTGGCCCCCTTCTTCCTTGCCCTTTCTATAAAAGGCACCAAGTGAATATTGGTATATACAGGATTCCTGCCCCACAGCACAATCAGCTTTGAGTTTAGCATGTCATCAGGCTTGTGGGACAGGGGCATTCCAAAATCCATGGCCTGGGCACTGTTGCCTGCACCCCAGCACAGGCTGCCGGAGCACTCTGAAACGCCACCATAGATATTGAAAAACCTGTTGTCCAAGCTCCTTAAAAGTCCACCACTCCCGCTCTCATAGTAATGGGCCACGCTAAGTGTCGAAAAATTTCTCTTTATATAATCGAGTTTCTTGACAATAATATCGTAAGCTTCATCCCAGCTTATACTCACAAACTTCCCTTCTCTTTTCAGAAGAGGATGCCTCAAACGATGTGGGCCATATATCCTATCTGCCAGTGCCCTGCCTTTGGGGCATATGAAACCCCTGGTAAACGGATGACTTACATCACCGTCTATCCTCTTTATTATCCCATTTTCCACACTCACTTTAAATCCGCAGCCATCAAAGCAATCCAGAGGACATGCACTTCTGTATATCTCACTCATATATCCACCCTCATGCAATTAATTCTTACATTATAACTGACAACACTTGGTATATACACAACATCAGGAACAATCATCATAAAAGCCCAATATGATCATGAGACACATCTCCGCCTTGTGGCAGATCTTTGGATACAGTATTGTGTTCGTGGATATGTCCGCCGCTCCGTCTACAGGTTTGCAGAATAAATCGTCAATTTTAACAGGTATAAATTAATTATAACATTATAGCTATAATATCAAAAGCCTAAATATTGATAAAAAAATAACCATCAGTTCCAATCACTGATGGTTAACCTCGCCCACTTTATATGCCTCCTCAAAAGGTTGCGTAACCCTCTCCAGTATCCCATTGAGATAAGCAATTATAACACCGTAGTTTACTATGGGCACTCCAGCATACATTGCCCTTGATATCCTGTAGAGCATCTCTCTTCTATTAATCATGCAAGCCCCGCAATGGATTATCAGTTTATACCTTTTAAGGTCATAGTCCTCCGGCATATCCCGACCTGTCAGATAGTCATAATTAAGTTCACCGCCAATATAGCTGTTTAGCCATCTGGGTATCTTTACACGCCCTATATCATCACCTATGGGATGGTGTGTACATGTCTCCATGATAAGTACCCTGTCTCCCGGTCTCAAGCCATCAATGGCTTCGGTACCGTTTATCATAGTGTCGAGGTCGCCCTTGTACCTTGCAAACAGGATGGAAAATGACGTAAGCAGTATATCCAAAGGGGTGTCCATGGCCACCTGATGAAAAGCCTGAGAATCGGTAACCACCAACGCAGGTTTACTTTTAAGGTTCCTTAGCACATTGGGGTATTCGTCCTCTTTTACAACCACTGCTGATGCACCATGGTCCAGCACATCTCTTATGGTCTGCACCTGTGGGAGAATAAGCCTGCCCTTTGGTGCTTCCATATCTACAGGCACCACCAGGACCACTGTTTCCCCAGGAGACACTATATCCCCCAGTATAGTCTCTTCACACCAATCAGAAGGTGCATTCTCTATGATGAGCCTCTTTAGTTCGTTAATCCCCTCCCTCGTCTTAGAACTGACGGTTACACATGGTAAACCGGTATTTACTTGTATCTCCTTATCAGTAAGGTCTGCCTTGTTAAACACAATCACAACTGGTATCTCTTTTTCTTTTATCATATCCAGAAGCCTATGCTCATATATGCCCATGCCCCTCGTAGCGTCCACCACAAGAAGCACCATATCACTCTGTTTCAGAACCTGCATGGATCTTTTTACCCTGAGTTCGCCCAGTTCCCCCTCATCGTCAATGCCTGCAGTGTCAATGAGCTCG
The DNA here is from genome assembly GCF_008274215.1 of Calorimonas adulescens. Taxonomy (NCBI): domain Bacteria; kingdom Bacillati; phylum Bacillota; class Clostridia; order Thermoanaerobacterales; family Thermoanaerobacteraceae; genus Calorimonas; species Calorimonas adulescens. The sequence continues at coordinate 119,304 of NZ_VTPS01000005.1, forward strand.
ACAGGTCCCAATGGCAAGAGTTCCATCGCCTTGTATACAGGGTCCGTAGTTGTCCCAGGTGTATCGGATACAAGTGCTATATCCTGCCCTGTAAGGGCATTTATAAGACTGGATTTACCCGCATTCCTCTTCCCAAATATTGCTATATTGAGCCTCGAACCTCTTGGCGTATTGTTCATCATCACACCCTCCTAAAAATATAGATCTCTCTGCCCCTCCTCTATCAATTTCAGCCTATCCTCTGTCATCTGACGCACCTTAGGGTTCCTTATCTGACTCAGATGTTTTCTTATGGTGTCTTCGCCAACCCTCTTGGTCTCCTCAGATGCATAGTCCATAAGATACTCTTTGAAAGTAAGAATGGCGTTTGGCTGGCAGCAGTTCTGTATATTGCCACTCTTGGCTAACTTCATAAATCTGTCCCCTGTCCTAAACTTGCGGTAACAGGCCGTACAATAACTTGGCAGATATCCCTGTCTGCACAAATTCCTCAGAACCTCATCAGGTGCTCTATTATCTTCCACCTCAAACTGTGCTGTATCCTCATCGGATTCCTTGTCCTCATACTCCTTTTTATATCCGCCAACCCCCGTACATGAACCGGCACTTATCTGTGAGACACCAACCGACATTACCTCTTCGCGAAATCCCGGGTGCTCCCTCGTTGTAAGTATAATCCCTGTATAAGGGACAGCCAGCCTTATAATTGCAACCAGTTTCTTAAATTCCTTATCCGGTACCAGATATGGATATTCGGATATATTGACTCCCACAGCAGGCCTCAGGCGCGGTACAGAGATGGTATGGGGCCCGACTCCAAATGTCCTATCTAAATACATGGAGTTATACACAAGGCCCATCACCTCATACCTGTAGTCATAAAGCCCAAACAGCACACCCAGCCCCACATCATCTATTCCGCCCTCCATTGCCCTTATATGGGCTGTGGTATGATAGTCGTAGTCATGTTTTGGCCCTGCAGGGTGCATATATGCATATGTGGGCCTGTGATATGTTTCCTGAAAAAGCACATATGTCCCTATCTTTGCTTCTTTAAGCCTCCTGTAGTTTTCCACAGTGGTTGCAGCAATATTTACGTTTACTCTTCTTATATTGCCATTATCGTTCTGAACACTATAGATGGTTGATATACAGTCCAATATATACTCTATAGGACAGTTTACAGGGTCTTCCCCAGCTTCCAAAGCCAGCCTCTTGTGCCCAAGAACCTCCAAAACTCTTACCTCTTCTTTCAGTTCTTCCATGGTGAGTTTTTTTCTGCTTATACTGTTTTTATGTCCATACCCACAGTAGCGGCAGCTATTAACACAATAATTGCTCAAGTAAAGCGGTGCAAACAGTACTATTCTCCTGCCATATATCTTTTCCTTTATTTCTCTTGCTACATTATATATTTCCTCCAGCAGTTCCTCATCCTCCACATAAAGCAAAGCCGCCACTTCTACCGGTTCTAAGCCTTTTGCTTCCCTCGCCCTGTCTATTACTCCAAGGATATCTGCTCTTGTAAAACCTCTTCCCCTATTGAGATTGTCATTTATCTTCTCGTCATCGATAAAATCAGCTTTCAGCTCATCATACATACGGCATTTCCCCTTCTTAATGATTTGGGACTCTCCCCATAGCCGGTCGATACCTTCCTGCCGATGGAGTTTATAATTCCTTCTATGCAGTGCCTGCAGGCCTCGGGCCTCTCGCCTGTACATATCTTGCTCGGGTATATCTCGTACAACCTTCTGTAATTCACTGGCATCACATTGGGCATAACCACATTAGCTCCTGCCATCAACCCCTTTTGCCTCCCAAAACTATCCAAACTTCCCAGTGCCGTTGTTGCTGGAAGGTTCACCAGAGGGTTTACAAGCCTTGTCACAGCAAGCACTTTAAGCGTCTCTTCCACAGTGCCTGATGGAAACCTTCCAAGAGGCGTATTTGGATTGGAAATAAAAGGCCCTATGCCTATCATATCCGCATCCATTTCTCTGAAAAAGATAATGTCCTCTGCCAGTGTCTCCACATTCTGCCATGGAAGCCCCACCATGTTACCCGTACCCAGCTCATACCTCAATGACTTTAAATCCTTCTGGCATCTTATCCGGTTTTCATAGCTCATGCCGGGATGTAATTTTCTGTACAGCTCTCTATTTGATGTCTCCTGTTTGATAAGATACCTGTCTGCCCCGGCTTCTCTCAAAAGCCTGTAGTCTTCAAAGTCCCTTTCACCTATCGACAGTGTTATCGCCACATCTACCCTTTCCTTTATCCTCTTTATCACATCACAAAGGAGTCCTGTAGTATAAAAACTGTCTTCCCCAGACTGCAGTACTAAGGTTTTATATCCAATACTGACGGCGTACGCGGCGATATCTACAATTTCTTCAGGCATGAGCCTATAGCGGGTAATGTTCCTATTATTTTTTCTCAAACCGCAATAGAGGCAGTTCCTCTCACAAAAGTTGGAAAACTCTACTATACCCCTCAGGTGGACATAATCTCCAAAAACAGCCTTTCTTATCCTGTCTGCAGTTTGAAAAAGGGCATCCATTTCATCCTTCTCTGGTTTTAAAAGAAAGATCACCTCTTCCTTGGTAAACCTTGCACCATTTAAAGCCTTTTTCAGCATGTCATCATATTCAGCTCTCATCATATCACCTATTTCGTTATAGCAGTCTTTACATGCACCCCTGGCAAATTGCCAAGCTTGCCGGTAAGAGCACCTATCTCGTCAGTGGTTCCATCTATTATCAAAGAAATGACAGAGACACCCCTTTCCCTGTATGGAATTCCCATTCTTCCAACTATAATATGGGCATACATGCTTAGAATGTTATTTAATTGACTGGACACAGGTTCCCTATTGTCCACTACGATTCCTATGACCCCTATCCTCGTCTCCATAATATCCCCCCGAAAAACAATAATAGCCTATCCACCGGATAGGCCAACTTTCATACTTTTGACTTATCCCCTGGGACTCAGGTCTTCCCTTGTCTTCAGGCTCCACGCTTCAACCTCCGGCTCAGGTTTCCCCTTGCCATTAGTTATTGATTTGATAATAACATAACAAACATTAAAAGTCAATATTCATACACCATGTGCATTTTTCTATGGACCACAACAAAAAGCCAGCAATCAATGAGTCAAGCCCTTCTTTACGCTGTGCAAATTGTTTTTCATCTAATGCACCGGATAATATTTCGACTCTTATAAACTGTGTAACTCATTTAAAAGTTTTTCAAAACCGCTGTAATCCAATGACTGCTCTCCATCGGACAACGCTCTTTCAGGCTCAGGATGCACCTCCACCATTACACCATCCGCCCCGCATGCAATCGCTGCCTTGGCCATTGAAATTACCATGCTCCTCCTGCCTGTGCCGTGGCTTGGATCAACTATAATTGGATACGGTGATAGCTCGTGCACTGCAACTACCGCAGACAGATCCAAGGTATTTCTCGTGTACGTCTCAAAGGTCCTTATGCCCCTCTCACAAAGGATTACGCCCCTGTTACCTTCATTTACAATATACTCAGCCGCCAGGAGCCATTCCTCTATCGTAGCAGACATTCCCCTCTTTAAAATCACAGGCTTATCCTGCCTGCCAATTTCCTTTAAGAGTGAGTAATTTGCCATATTCCTTGAACCCACCTGCAGCATATCACATACCTCATACACCACCTCAACCTCCCGAGGGTCCATAACCTCACTTACCACATATATGTCATAAAGGCTTTTTGCCTTCTTGATTATTTGCAGCGCTTCATTTCCAAGGCCTTGAAAGGAGTATGGAGATGTCCTCGGCTTATAAGCCCCACCACGTACAAGCCTTATACCCTTACTATATAAAAATTCTACCTCATCTATAAATGTTTTTTCCCCTTCAATTGAGCATGGACCAGCAATCACAACAGGCTCTTTGCCTATACTAATGGCTCCAACCTTCACCACATTTTTATTCATAGTGTATTACTCCCATTCTTAGCTTTGATCTGATATAATTATATCATAATCCAAAAGGGTTTAGGTCTTTGGAGTCCTGTGAAATCTATATTAAAATAAAACTAGCATTATCAAGACATATCAAAAAATATGATAAAGACCACTGCATAAAATTTCCGATACTATTATTTTAATATCACAATTGAATTAATTTTACGTCGAAACTTGTAACACAATTGTAACATTTTTTTAAGATTTTATTAACCTTTTTGAGAAAATGATATGTTAAGATGAATATGTAATAAAAAGTCAGTCTCCATACCAAAATCTGCCTGATAGCATGCCAAGGCCCCAGTGCATCTATCAGGCAGATTTTTCGTAACCCTCAGCAAGATACGGAGCAGGAGTTTCATCAGATGGAGAACCTATGTATAAACGATTCTATTAATTGCTCATAAAAGTTTATAAAATAAATAAATGATACCAAGCACAGGGTGATTATATAAAGAAAAGAGGCAATAAAATTTAGTAATACAGAAGAAGATAATATATATAAGATTGACTATGGCAATAATATTGAAAGAGAAATTAAGCTAATTGAGGATGCCCTTATAGAATGTTCAACAGCTTTAGAATATCCTGCTGAATGAACAGCATTGGAGCTCCCAGGAAACGACCAGTATATATTCAGAATTCGTTTACACTGCTTTCAGCTCTATCAATGACGGTAATGACCCTGCTGTACGTACCGTGTGCAGCTACTATCGCAACAATTAAGCAGGAAACAAACTCAACAAAATGGGCTGTATTATCTGCAGTATTATGTCTTTTATCTATTTTTAGACATATACAGAGAGCATTATCCAATGATAAATAATATTATTATGTAGTATATTCAGTTTGTATAACTACCATAAAGGCTGACTTGAGACCTGAGCAAAATGAGCTCTATTTTGAAAGTCGCCAAAAAATTACACTATAGAAAGGATGTTGTAAAGTGCTAATAAAGATATTGAAAAAGTTAGCCGGTGGTGGAATATACTCGAACAGATTAATGACAACTGAATTAGGGGTGGATAAAAGACTGGTAGAACAAATGATAAACCAATTGCAACAGCCTGAATACATAGAAAGAGACAGCATTGGAAACTGTTCCTCACATTGCAGCTGCTGCACATCAAAGAAACGTTGTTGCAGTAATAATGACTTTATTGATTTGAACATATGGAGGATTACCGATAAAGGTGAAAAAGCTATGTCACAATAGTACCTGTGTCTTTGTCCCAGTTCCTTATTTCATAGTTTGCTACATTCCATAGTTTCGATTAAATTGAAGAGGATTCCCGCCAGATTATCCTAAAAAGTTTAACGAGTTTTCATTGAGAAAATTGTTTCTCATTCTGTGCTTTTTATATTATTTCTACACAAGCCACGAAATCCCTTCTTTTCACGTTATGGTATGGACATCAATGCCCTATTTACACTGTCATAAAATGCAAAAATAACAGGCAAGTTGTAAAATAAAATGTCTTACAGTATTTTATTTTACAACTTGCCTATCATTAATTAATGATTTTTACCACACCGTCTTTTCTGGGTGAACGTTGTATCGGTTCTGCCGCCTTGTATCCAAACACAGCGGCAGCATATGGAATGTATTCGTCAGGTACTCCCCACTCTTTCTTTAATGCTTTCCCCTCCTCAGAGGTAAACAAGTCTTTAACTACCGCATGCACCCAGTTTGACCCTATTCCTAAAGATGTAGCAGCAATCATCATATTGCCCATAGCAAGCGTACAATCATAGATTGTTGTAAACATATCATCCTGGCCGAAAACAACAATAAGTGTTGGCGCTGTTTCAAGAGGATTAGGTCTCTTTTGCCCTGGTGGAGGAGCAGGCATGTTTTTGGGTCTATTTCTTTGTAAAATTTCATTTATCTTCAATAGCACATCTTTGTTTTGTATTACGACAAAAAGCCAAGGCTGCCTGTTCATACCAGATGGAGCATACCTACCCGCCAAAAGAATCATTTCCAATTCTTCAGCTTTTATTTGCTCGGGCTTATATTCTTTTATGCTCCTTCTGCTCAAGATTGATTTGATTGTTTCATTCATAAATTCTATACCTCCTATCCTATCTAAATATTGGAATACTTAATGACTTGATGAGCATTATTTTGCAGTTGTCGTATTGACGTAAATCCATCTATGCCGCATCTTCAAATAGGGCTACAGCATGTTCAATGACCATTTTTACTACATTGTCTAGTCCTTTCTGGTCTTTAAAGCCCCTTCGGCGCAGCAATCTCTTGACTGTTGCCCGAATAGAAGCTTTGATGTTTTCTTTAATCGTCCAATCTACCTGCCCTTCAGTTTTACTCTTTATTATCCTCACCAGCTCCCTGGCAATTTTTTTTGCTTCTTCATCATTTAAAATCACCTCTTTTCCCTGACTAACAGTTTTTAAGTATTAATACTATGAATATCACAAATGGCAACACCTTTAAATATTGATGTTTGCTCGCTGGCAAAATAAGAAACAGTAAAATAGCAGCAAAAAAAGCCAAAGCCCGAAACTCTTTTGCGCTCATGCAAAGTATTCCTTTCTTCTAGACAAAATATAAACGATCCTTATTATCACTTTTACTTTATTATATCATACAAAAAAGTAAACTTTAATATTTATAATCATTATTATATTAAATTCTATGTATAAAAAGATCTTTATCTCATTTATACTTTAGCCTTAGCTATCATTAATTTTATCCCGCATCCATATGAAACAGAGTGCATCATTGAGGGTTGTAGGTAAATAAAAGAGTTAAGATTGTCCACAAGGCAAGGAACTCTTATTAGATCTGTATTGACAATATGGATAATATATGTAATAATACTTGAAAAGTGAGTATGCTTAAGCACTTTTGTGAGCAGCATAGGGATTGTAATATCCTACACGAACGGTTATAATATAACCCTTCGGAGTCACTTTTATCAGTGATTCTGGAGGGTTTTGCATTTATAGGGGTGATGTTGATGATTAGATTACTTACACAGTCTGACAAACAAATAATTTTAGAATATCTCGAGAGAAATGAGATTGAGACCTCATTTTTATACGCTAACATCATTGGATTTGGTATTGAGAATAGAAAAGGCATAAGAAGATGCGCAGATTACTACGGCTTTTTTGACGGTGAAGTATTAAAAGGTATCTTGCCATTTTATAATCTGGGTAGTTGCACACCCCATTACGAGGTTGATGATGCTGTGCCTTTGTTTGCAGAACTTATGAAAAAGAGAAATTTCGAGTTCTTGTTGGGCATGTATAAAATCATAAGGCCTTTATACGTAGAGATTAAAGCATATAAAGAAATTCAGGCGTATGATGAAAGTTCATATTTCATAAACAAGAATTTTAAACCTTTTATACTGGATGGAGTAAACTTTATAAATGCAAATAAAGTAAATAGTGATGAAGTAGTCAACTTTATTGTAGATGCCAATGCAAAAGGATTTAATCAAATTGTTGCCAAGGAAGATATCAGAAAGTCTCTAACCCTAAGGGGAGAAGAAGAGGAGTTTATTATTGCAGAAAAGGATGGTAAACTGGTCGCCCAAGCATGTGTGCAGACATATACTCCTCAAATAAATCAGATTGGCGGCGTTTATACGGCTGAAGATGAGAAAAATAAAGGGTATTGTAAAGCAATTGTCTCTGAACTATGCAGAAGAATTATTGCCAGGGGCAAGATCCCCACTCTTTCGGCCAAAAAGAAAAATATACCTGCTGTCAAGGCCTATACTGCCATAGGATTTGAACCTTATGACGACTACTTAATTATCCGGTGCAATCGAAATTCGTAATAAAATGTAATTGTCAGCTTACTTTTCAGTTAAATCTAATGACCTGGCAAATCTAACACCCATATCATAGGCCTTTTGGCAATCTTTAGGAAACTCTTCTTCACGCCTTTTTGCCTTTTCTCTCTCGTTAAATGCTGTAGCAACATACTTGGAATAATCATCAAACTGGTAAGTATCAGTAACAAATAACGATTCTGATGCCCCGAAAATTCTTTTCATTGCCGCCTCTATGTTTTTAAGGTTCTGATCATACTTTAACTCCTTCATGGATCTTTCATTGGCATTCATTGTATAAATAAAACCTGTTAATATCTTCCTTTTAAACAACGTAGATCTTTCCTTGTCATATACTAAGTATTGAAACATAAGCCGCTCAAGAAAGGATTTCATCTGCCCTGTCACCGATCCAAAATAAATGGGAGAGCCCAATATAATAGCATCAGCCTGTTCAATCTTCTCAAAAATCGGTCTTAGATCATCATTTACAGCACACTTTCCATAGCTTTTACCACCTATCAGTTTACATGAAAAACAACTTATGCACCCCTGGTAATGAAGGTCATAGAGATGTATAAGTTCCGTTTCTGCGCCCTGCGAGGCTGCTCCTTCTAAAGCCTTATTTAAAAGAATTGCTGTATTCCACTTTTTCCTCGGACTCCCATTAAAAGCCATTACTCTCACAGATATAACCTCCTTTTCACCTCGCGTAAAATCTACATGGGATTTTCTGGGAGGTAATAAGATTCTCCCGTAAGGCAGCACTAAATTCCCTATAATTTTCCACTTATTCCTTTGCTGTTTACTTTACTATTAACTTAATTTAATCCTTATTACAATCATTACCTTCAATGTTCTACTTTATCTATTATCCATTCACAATTTCTTTCCCCACCTCAAAAGCTCTTTCCAGCACATCTTTTCTATTATTTACTGCACCAACGTGATTGAGGTTGTTAGCACCAACTATGGCTTTTACATCCATACCAAGCGCACCTTTAAAAAACATCGCTAAGTTTTCCATAACCTTTTGGCCATCTGTGCCACCACCTTGGGAGTATACAAGCACACATTTTTTGCCAGCTGGAAATCTACATCCTTCCCCAACCTTCATCAGGGCATATAGCCTATCTAAAAAGAGTTTTGTCTGTGCTGTAACATAACTCATGTAAATTGGAGAACCAACAACCACTGCATCTGCAGAATGTAATGTATCATATATCTTTTGCATATCGTCTTGTTGTCTGCATCTGCCGTTTTCCTGGCAAAAATTGCACCCTTGACATCCATGAATATTCAGCTCGTTCACTTTAAATATTTCTACTTCAGCGCCTGCTTCTTTTGCACCGCTCAATACTTTTTCAACCAAAACTTCTGTATTCCCACCCTTGCGTGGACTACCCACAATGCCAATCACCTTCATTTTGAAATTCCTCCTTTGTGGTGATGATTACAAATAATATATTATCTCATGTTAGTATATAATTGCAAGTAGATACTTTTATGTGTTATACTATATTTTAGGTAACTAAAATCAAATTTGAGGGGATATTTGATGAGTAGTAATCAAGACAATTTGACATTGTGTCCAGTTGAAATCACACTTACACTAATCGGCGGCAAATGGAAGATTCTTATACTTAGAGATCTTATGCAGGGAACAAAAAGATTTAACCAGCTTCTAAAATCCATTAATGGCATTAATCAGAAGGTATTGACACAACAGCTTCGATCAATGGAAAAAGACGGTCTTATTATAAGAAAGGTTTACCCAGAAGTTCCTCCAAAAGTTGAATACACACTTACAGAGCTTGGGCTTAGCCTGAAACCTATTCTTGATGCAATGTATGAGTGGGGAGAAAAATACAAAAAAATTAAGGGGTAAAATGTGATTTATGGCACCGTAATACTTCCCTGCTTTTTTCTTAATTTCAACATCATATACATATTGAGGAATGATTATTTGCTTAAATAAATACTCTAAAATATCCAATCTATCAACCTTGGCTAAATTGATTAAAATGTCAGTATCGGAAATTGCCCCTATATAGCGCATTTTAATAATCCTCTTCTTGGGGATATTCATATCCGAAATCATCAGGTGTTAACCCAACGAATTCAAAACTGCTTTTCATATTCTCATATGAAATATTCCCTCTCTCGTAATTGTTTTTCACAAACTCAATATACTCTTTAGAAATACATGTTGCCTTCGAAGGAATAATTAAGTCTACGCCGTAGCCTTCCTTTTTGGTTAAAGATTGGAGTTGCTCTGTATTTTCTATAGAACAAATCTTAACAAGTTCCTCATATTTATCTATAGAACATAAGTTAAGTTGAATGAGCCTTTTTAACATTGCTTTATAACTTACTTTAAGATAATTTTGCATTATTATTACATGCCGTGGTAAAACATTGTTTTTATTTACATTAATGATTTTGTAAAAAATTTCTTTTACATAATCTTCTGGCATTAAGAATTCGGAGGCAAATATATCTGCCGTTGCTTCTTCTGCCTTGTATTTTTCTTTATCCAAAATAACCTTTTCTTTTTTTAATATATCTGGATTATATATAAGATGATACAATTCATGGGCTCCTGTAAATCTTTCATGTCCTAAAGTAAAGTTGCTGTTTAAAAATACGATGAACTGCTCCTCGAAATAAGTGCTGAACCCTGAAATCTCATTTGTTTCCATGGGTTTCCTTATTAAAAATGCAGCCTCAGAAAGAACGTCAAATATATCAGAAAGCCCTTTTTTAGCAAATCTGCCTCTTACCTCTTCTGCTAATTCCTTTACCCGCAGCCTGGTTAACTCATCAGGGAGGTTTAAATCAGCCATATCCAATATCAACACTCCTCCCATAATGGTTTTCTCTTTGTAGGTTTGAACTCTCCATTGTATATTTTCTTTTGATAAATAAATACCCTTATCATATCCTGAAGTCTTTCTACTTCATTAATTGTATTTTCCGAAAAATTTCTCTTTCTAAAAAGGGTAACTAAATCATCATCTTCATCAAAAAGGCTGTTTATATCTATGCCTAAAATATTACATAAAGCATTTAACTCTACGGCAGATATACTCCTGTTGCCATTTTCTATATCAGTGTATTTTCGACCTTTTCTTGTTTGCAAGTTGCTTCAGACAGTACACCTATGATTCACAGTGATCTAGACTTTCAATATACCTTGTAAGGTTACAGACGAAATTAAACAGCCTTAGTCCGATGGGTTCGAACCAAGGCTGTTTAAATCATTTTATTTTTTTGTTGTATACTTGACAGGGTGCAGTTCAGTTTCAGTTTAAGACAACCCTTTTTAAAGATGATATACCCCTTCGTCCGTTATACACTTTTTCCCTATAAATCCTCGGGTTGTATCGTGTAAGTAGGAGGCATTGAGGGCGTCCAGTACATATTCGGTGCGACCGGATATACAGAAAAACCACCTTTTGCAGTCTTTTCCAGATGATCGATAAGCTTGTCTTTAAACAGGTTGTATGGAGCAGCGAATACCAATTCCTGATTTTGCGTGCCTCCGAATATCCTGTCTCCTGCACAGGGAAAACCGATCACAGGCTTATTGTTGGCTAGCACAAATCCTATAGAAGAACATAATGCTGCCTCACATACAGTATCTGCTGTTACCTTTTCTCCGTTGTCATACGCACATGCGTGAACCAGTCGCATTACTTGAGCCGGGTTTACATAAAGCACCACTACATCCGGTTCTTCCTTCGCAGCATACAGCGGTTGAACATAAATCCCTTCATAATGCTTACCGCTGTCCCCCAGCTTAAAGGTGTTCGCCATAAATTTCTTTCCCGCCTCTTCATCGGCACAGTAAGGCCCTACGGCCGCTTTGCCCGATGAAATCGCTTCTGGTGTTTTGATTAAGCCCACACAAGCAGCTCCCATTGAACAAACCATCATTTCGGGAACTCCAGAATTGGTTCTCTGCTGATACCTTGCTGAAGAAACCAACTGACAGATGTTTACTTTATAGTTCATCGGCTTTCGCGGTAGCTTGTCCTTCTCTTTGTACATGGTTATGGCTACCGGGTCGGTATCCAATCGAAGGATTTCTAAAAGCTTTTCGCTAACCTCGGAACAGTTCATAAATATTCCCCCTCTCATGATTATGTTTGTTGATTTTTACCATCTAGAGACTCAACATCTTTCTTTTTAATAATACTCCTTTATATCCCGAATTTCAACAGTTCGTGAAAGATTGGTTGTGTCAAGAATTTTTAGTTTTTTAAAACCCTCACCATCACACTACCAAGTAAAACATCATAAAATATAAAGTTCACTTTTTGTAGAAAGATATCTCGTGTATATTTAAAATAATCTCTGCTCCACCCACACCTCTTAAACCCTTGATTTTCCTATATCCTAATTTCCACCATATAATAAAGTCCGCTCTAAAATCTCATATTTTTATCCCATTTATTAACACTTTTTCCTTAATTCTTGTAACAATTTTTAAAATAAAGTCGGTTCTAAAAAGGGATGTTTTGAAAGGAAAATAGGGATAAGTTTCATGGGTTAAGTTTTAAGGCATGCACATTTTTCAATCCATTTCTCAATCGCTGTATCAATATTTCAATCAATATAATAATCAATACTTCTCTCAATCCCTTTAAAATCAATAGTTTTAAGGCGTAATCAGCAAAATATTCTAATCAAACTTCTAATGAAAAATCTAATCCCCTTAACCCTTACACCTTATCCCTTCCTCCCTACCACAAAAGTAAACCCCGCAGCAAATCAGGAGATATCCTGCATCTACTGCGAGGTTTTAGAATGAACTTTATTTTTATAGAGCCAGGTTTATTATCATGGAGTCGAGTTTATTGTGTATATACAACAATTGTAACCTTAAAATAAAGTCGCTCCATCCCCTCCCTCTCAAACCCGCTATTTATCAACTTCCTATATTCTACCATTAAATAAAGTTGCTCCAAAATCCTTATACCTTACCCTCTAATTTTCCTATATATGGTATGTATTTTAGAGAATAAAGTCGTTCCAAAATTAGGGTGGAAAGGGTCATGGGATAATGGAAAAGGGTCAAGTGGATCTTATCTTTAAAATCCTCTCAACCCTTATCTTTTAAGGCTTTCAGCCTCCTATGCTTGGTCTTTTATTTATCTCTTTTTTCTTTATCTGAATCCACTTAATCCCTTTTCCTTAAACCTTTTTTGCCTTATCCTGGAAGGACTTTATTATCCTTGGAACGACTTTATTTTATGTGGAGAAAGTTTATTTGGGGGATACAACTGCTGCTAATGCCTTTGTATACCTTCCGATTACATTTTTTTAAGTACAGTTCCTATAAAATACTTGAAAGTGCCACAAAAGAGTCAGTAAGATACTGCCATCAAAAATAAAACAATTGATGAAGAGGAAGGATTTTAAAGATGAATCAGGAAATAAATATTCAGCAATTTCAAGAACAAATGGAAAAGGGTTGCTGGGTTTTAGCTGATGCTTCAAACCCAATGAAACACTACACAGCAAAAAATAATTTGGACGTTCGTCAGTACAGAACACCGCAGAAGTTTATTAAACAAAGAGAAGAAATAATTATTGTTTCAATATCAAAAGAGTTATAGGCTGGAATAAGAAAATACAATAAAGAAAATATTGAATTCAAGGAATATAATGGAATTATTGCAGTGTTGATAGAAAGTAGAACCGCAGTTTATATTGTCTCTACCTATCACCATCAAGACAAAGAGTTAGTGCAAGCCATGATAGATACTGGTTTTATTACAAAAGAAGAATACGATTATTACAGCAACCTTGAAAACCAGAGTGAATTGACATTAATAAAAACAATGGTTATTTAGTAATCCCCATGGAAGTGCCTTTCAGAATACAGCCTTTGTCTCACGGAAATCCTTTATTCCAAAACAACAAAGCCTGACAGACAAAAAATGTTAGGCTTTTTATTTAGGCTCTACTCAAACATTGTGTTAATAAAAAAACCTAAATTTTTTACTTGTAGGTTTTTGATGAATAAAAATATAAAATGGGTAAAAAAGCAAAGAAAAAAAATTACATTATTTAGGTTTTCGCTGATTGCTCCACTTGTTAATCAGAACTTTAAAGAGGCTATCGCCAAGGCATATTTACAATCCATATATGCTAAATCTTATGATGTACTTTTGAACCTATAATTATATTTATATTTTTATTGGGCTTCCATTCCAAATTCTTGATTGCTCTAAAATTTTTATAATTATCTTATAAATATACATACGTTATTCCTCCAACTAATTTTCTTCAATACTGTCATTTTCTTAAAATTACATCTATTTTTTATTAACCACATATTTGATTATCTTCATTTTTGTTTTCTGAAATCTTTCTTTCTTTTACTTTTTCATTTCTATCAACCAATTCTAATGTAAAGCACCCAAAAACTGCTCCAATTAAATATGGAAGAGTAAACCATTTTAAAATCCATTCTACTTTACCTTTAATTAGTTCTTTTGAAAGACTTATCCCCTTGTTTGCAATTTCATTACTATAAGGTTTTAAAAAATTAAATATTGGTTCTGATAAATAATCAGATATAAAAAAGCAATAACTTATAGTTGAATATAATGCTAATATTAAATACACAGCTACCTTAACTTCGCTTCTAATTTCTTTAGGAGCGATATATATTTCAAAATTAAATATCAATACAGTAAAAATTATCGTCATATATCCTATTACTGTGTCTGAAATCAATATTGGCATGTTACATATTCTTGATAAAGTATCACCTATAAGTACCCATATAAAAAGAGATATTAGTGGTAATATTAAGAAATATAGAGTATACATTACCCAATGTTTAACATATTTATTTATAAACCTTCTATACCAATAATGCATCGTTAAAAATAGCTGAACATAAAATATGTACTGAAGCAATTTACTAACATTATAAAATATATTCATCATGAACACAGAACTAAATGCTATAGCATAAAGTGCAGCACAACTCCAATCTGCCATATATTTTAAATATAGTTCTAATTTTAATTTTTCTTTATTAGATAATATTTTATATAAAATTACTAATATCAATGCTATTTGAATTAGAGCAAGAATTACTTTAACTATATTAAATATAATTAAATCTTTTTTAATAGATACAAATACTACTAAAAAATTTATTATTATAAATGCTATATAAATTCCATTAAATTGAAAATTTCTATATTTCTCTATTACCCATAATATAAAACTTTCGATTGCAGCATACACAAGTTTTAACATAAACATAATACATTTAATTAATATTTTCCCTATACATTTCATAATTTCTATCGCTTTATTCATAAATTCCTCCATAATTCCCTATTATTATGCAAATTCTCTTTTCTTTATTATAGTATTATTAACAGATAATTTCTATAAAACTTGGAAACAATATTGCTGTAACCCTAAAATAAACTCGTTCCACTCCCCATTCCTCAAACCCGCTATTTATCAACTTCCTATATTCTACCAGTAAATAAAGTTGCTCCAAAATTAGGGTGAAAATGGCTACGGGATAAGGAAAAAGGGTCAAGTGGATCTTATCTTTAAAATCCTCTCAACCCTTATCTTTTAAGGCTTTCAGCCTCCTATGCTTGGTCTTTTATTTATCTCTTTTTTCTTTATCTGAATCCACTTAATCCCTTTTCCTTAAACCTTTTTTGTCCAATCCTGGAGGGACTTTATTATCCCTGGAACGACTCTATTTTATGTGGAGAAAGTTTATTTTAAGTTTACACCCATTCTTTTAAACCATGTTTTTTCTAAAATTAAAGATATTTGCTTGCTTCTTTTACACTTAAAATATTTGCAGGTATGATATGTCAGGGATAAAGGATCGTTCCAAGTATTTTTAGGTTATTAAAGACTCCACCATAATGAATATTATAGGAAAATGTTTGGGGCCTCTTGATAGCCTTTCTGATAGTATGTGACTTACATGGCTTTCTGCACTGCAGCCTGTTATTTCATCTTGATAGTCTTTGTGTGCACATATGCCATCCCGGTTATTATTAATATATATCAGGCATTTGTTTATTGGGTCATTGGGTCCATCTGTCTTTAACTCTTCATGTTTTTGAATGAGTATTTCATTTACTTTTTCTCTGTCTTTTTTAAGTATGGCTCTCCATAGGTCTCTTTTTGATTTTTTGTCATTCTTAAGAGCCGCTGTTATGTACATATTTCACGTCCGAGTTCATTTAAAAGTTCTTTAAGTTCTGCTTCAAATTCCGGGTATGTGTACTTTCCATTAGTAAATCAAATATTTTTTGTGATACAAGACTAACTTCCACAGTCCAAAAGGATAGTGGTGGAAATTACTGGTATAAGTTACTTTTTAATTAAGTTATTTCTATGGTAAGCATAGAGCAACATTATTTTATTGATATACACGTAAAAACGTGATATATTAAAATACGTGGAGGTGTTAATATGAATAAGACGCAGAATATTACGTTATCGCTGCCCAAAGATCTATTGCAAAAAATAAAACATATAGCTATAGATAAACAGACATCTGTATCTGGTCTTTTGACTCAAGTGCTGGAAGAGATAGTAAAAAAGGAAGATTTGTACGAGAAAGCAAGATTACATCATATTAACATATTAGAAAGCGGTTTTGATTTGGGTACAGAAGGTAAAATCAGTTTGGACAGAGATGATTTGCATGAAAGATAATATAGGTTTGCAGTTTGTTGATACGAATATTTTGGTTTATGGTTACGATGTGTCTGCTGGCAAAAAACATGAAATTGCTAAGGAATTATTAAAAGAGCTGTGGGATACAAGAAGGGGGTGTCTGAGTACTCAGGTTCTCCAAGAATTCTATGTAACTATTACAAAAAAAGTAAAAAAGCCATTATCTCCTTCGCAGGCGTCACAAATTATTTCGGATCTTGGAGTCTGGAATTTGGATACGCCCGATGTTGGCGATATACTTGAGGCAATTAAAATATCTCAACGCTATATAATCTCATTTTGGGATTCTCTTATAATCTGCAGTGCAATAAATCTAGATTGTGATATAATATGGAGCGAAGATTTGAATTCAGAACAATACTTTGATAAAGTAAAAGTCATAAATCCATTTAAGACGGTTGTTTAATATATACAGGTATGTTATATACCTGTATCAGATTGAAGACAAACCCCCCAGTTAAGTCCATATAACTGTGTAAAAAAGGATTGAGCCACTCCCACCCTCTGGTTAGAATCAAAGGTGATGAACCTAAAAACCTAATCGGAGGGATGAGAAATGATATAGCCCCCTAACATACTTGGAGAAAATCAGTGTAAGTGATAATATAAATGGTAATAGATGGATGCGAAGCTTCAGAAAAAAGGGATCAGTCAAACCGTTGCCTATAAATGACAAAAAACGCATCCTTGAGATACAAAAAAGATTAGAAGACATTGCGAGAGAAAATAACACCCTAAATAAACTCCTGGAAGAAAAGGAGCTTGAACTTACAATACTAAGAGATCTGAGGGATAGGGTAAACCCTCGGTAACCGACAAAGTCGAAATAGCTAAAAATCAGTATTTCTTCATCCACGTATTATGAAAATATCTCAAGACAAAATAACGCTCAGGAGGAGAAATCGGAAACTAACGTATCTGTTGCCAACAGCAATGCTGGTGGCAGGCCAATTCCGGGATATTCCTTAACCAACAAGGGTGAGAAAATATCCGATAACCAAATAAAAGAACGGCTTTGTGAATTAGCATGCGGTGATGGCTACCCCTTTATGGAGGCTTATTCCAGCATAACAGAGTATATGGAATACTACAACCAGCGTAGAAGGCATGGGAGTATAAATTTCATAACTCCAAATAAGTTTTATGAAGCATTCATGAGTAACACTGCAAAAATTGAACCTTTTAGTGCATAATTTCCGGAGTTAGGGGGTTAGGCCGTACATCCTCTATTTTTTAGATAAAAATACTAGAATTGTTTATTTCGTCAGTTCCAACACATTGTTGTCTTTATCATACAAGATGAATTTTGACTTAGGATTCCCGCTGCCATAAGTATAGACGATACGCATGCCTTTGAAAGCAATTTCCTCCATATCTTTGCCATTGAACTCGATTCTAGTAACATCATCATCCAAAATTACGCCAAAGCATGCATACTCCTCTCCTGACTCGTATCCCGTAAAGTGTAAAATTGCTCTATAATTGACACTTGGCAAAACGTTCTCTGAATTCGGTGTGTAAACATGGCCTGCAAATCTATCAACAGTATAGTAAAACAGATTCTTATGAGTTACTGCGCAGTCCAACTCACCATATCCATTGAGATACAATGTTAAAGTTCTATTTTTATCTATTTTAATTTCATCTATGATCTCTGAAATCATGAATCTTTGACCTTCAGCTGCTTGCTCTATAGCAGCTCTTGATGTCCTGGGAAATCTATCTGAACTCAATATATATACTCCAAAACAAATAAGCACAACAACGACTGACACTATAGTGATGATGGTATTCTTCTTCATTTGTTTATCCTCCATATCAATGTGTACTGGCCCCCGATTATTTGGACTTAAACGACTAACACTCCTCGACTCACATTATTTCTTAAAATTTCTTCATAAAATTTGCTTGGCGTCATATAGC